>JAFOEH010000331.1 GCA_017380275.1 Alistipes sp. | reverse complement strand
GCTCCTCGAACTCGCCCTGATACTTCGCACCCGCGATCAACGCACCCATATCGAGCGAGAAGATCTGCTTCGAGCGCAGGTTTTCGGGCACATCACCATCGACGATGCGGTGGGCAATGCCCTCGGCGATGGCGGTCTTGCCCACGCCCGCCTCACCCACGAGGATGGGGTTGTTCTTCGTTCGGCGCGATAGGATCTGCAACACGCGTCGACACTCCTTGTGGCGGCCGTTGACGGGGTCGAGCTTGCCGCTGCGGGCCATCTCGTTGTGGTTGATGGGGTACTTGCCCAGCGCATTAAACTCCTTCTCGGCGGTCTGCGAATCGACGGTCGAGCCCTTGCGGAAGTCGCGGATGGCGGCCACAAGTTCCTTCTCCGTAGCTCCCGCACGCTTGAGCATATCGCTCGCCGCGCCACGCTCAGCCTGAAGGCCGAGCAGGAGGTGTTCGACAGAGGCAAATTTATCGTTGAAGGTGCGGGTGAAATCCACCGCGCGCTGAATAGTCTTCGAGGTGTCGGTCGAGAAGTACTGCTCGCCATTGCCGCCCGAGACCTTCGGCAGCGCATCCACCGCGCCCTCGACCTGGATGCGCAGCTGTGTCACATTCACACCCACGCGCTGAAGCAGGTAGGCAGCCAGAGAGTCCTCCTTCGTGATAAGCGTAAGGAGCAAATGGTGTGGCTCTACGGCCTGCGCACCCTTCTCGCGGGCCAACTGTACGGAGGCTTGCAGCGCCTCCTGAGCCTTGATGGTAAGTGAATTGATGTTCATAGTCTTTTCGTTGTTTTGTTTTGGCCTTACGGGGTGCAAAACCTTTGCCAGAGGTCGGAATCAGACATTTTAACATACTGCTGGCAGAGATTGGCAGAGTGATAGTGCCACAAAAAGACATTTTGACAGGCCTGAGGGAATTCAAAATTCAAAATGCAGGCGTAACGCCTGTTTCCCGACCGCACGCTACTCCCGTTTCGTAAAGTGGTGGGCGGCAGTCGGAGCAATTCAAAATTCAAAATGAAGAATTGATAAATACGTCATTCCACATTTTCACATCATTTTACTTGACTGATACTCTAACAGCGTCTATGTGAAAATGGTTGGAATCTACCTTTGTTGAAAAGAGTTTGCTGATACAGATTATTTTTCACGCAACTTTTTCCGAAAAAGTTGCACAAAAAGGCCGCAACCGACGCTGCGAGCGCGAGCAGAGGGAGCTTGCTCACTTTGCCGAGCCGCGAGGAGGAAAACTCCGTTAAGGCACAATTTGCGGGGTCGCCACGTCGTCGTCGGTAAAATGGATGCTACGCACTTTTGAAGCAATCAAAAGGCCTCCATTTTTTAACCCTCCGCCAACGCGCCGCCCTTTTTCCGCAAATTCTGCAGTGCGGTTTTTTATTTTTGTGAGCCAGCCTAATTTTGAATTTTGAATTTTGAATTCCTTCGCCTGCCGCCCACCACGCTCGAAAGAAAGGTTAGCAGGCGGTCGGGAAACACGCCTTAGGCGTGAAAAAAAGGTTGCCCCGAAGGACAACCTTTTATTTCGACCAAATAAGTTATTACAACTTACGAAGCCAGATGTTGCGGAAGCTGATGGGCTCCGAGGGGTCGCCGTGGCTCTGCAACTTGATCGGGCCTGCGCCGTGCATATTCACCTGAGGATGACCGATGTACTCGGTGGTACCGCGGATCGCTACATTGTTCTGCAGCACTACGCCGTTGTGGATAACCGTAACGGTGGGAGGCACGCGATATGAGCCGTCCTCGTGGAATACGGGAGCGTTGTAGATGATGTCATAAACGTTCCACTCGCCGGGCTTGCGCATAGCGTTTGCCTTGGGGGTTGACTGCTTGTAGATGCTACCCGTCTGACCGTTGGTGTAGGTCTCGTTGTTGTAGCAATCGAGAATCTGAACCTCGTAAAGACCCTGAAGGAACACACCGCTGTTACCACGAGCCTGACCCTCGCCGGTGATGTTCTCGGGTACGCACCACTCGATGTGGAGCTGGAAGCTCTCGAATGACTCGCGGGTCTGGATGTCGCCCTTCTTCTTATTTACGGTGAATACGCCATCGTGTACGTCCCACTCTGCGGGGCCGCCGTTAGCGCTCTGCCAAGCGCTCAGATCCTTGCCGTCGAAGAGAACGATAGCATCCGAGGGAGCTGAGTTGGTCATAATGTTACCCGGGGTTACGATGGGGGGCACGGGGGTGTAGAACTCAGTCATACCAGGACGCATACGGTTGGGGTCCTGCTGCTGGGGCTGCTGAGCCGAAGCGCTTACAGCGATGGTCAATGCCAAAGCCGAAAAAATCAATTTCTTCATAGTTAATAGGTATTTAATGGTTTAAGTTATCGTAGGTGAGACTGAAACTCAACGCAAATTTATAAAAAATGATTCTAATCGCACAATATCGAGTCATTTTTTTGGCAAGTTCGCCGATTTTCGTATCTTTGGTAAAATTTATATTATAATGGGCTTTTTGTCGGCCTCGCCGCAGGCCCGCCCAAACAGAACAGAACGACAACCGAAAAAGATATTCCCTATGGCAATCTTCAAAGTCGAAGGCGGTCATCGCCTTCAAGGCAGCCTCACTCCGCAGGGCGCGAAGAACGAGGCATTACAGATACTCTGCGCCACGCTGCTTACGTCCGAGCGCGTTGTTGTGCACAACGTGCCACAGATTCTCGACATCATACAGCTGATCGACCTACTGCGCTCGAGGGGTGTTGAGGTTGAGGAGTTGGGTGACGACTCATACGCCTTCCGCGCTGCCGACATCGACCTTGACTACCTGCGCAGCGACGACTACCACCGCCGCTGTCGCCGTCTGCGTGGCTCGGTGATGATGATCGGCCCGCTGCTGGCCCGCTTCGGCGTGGGATATATGCCCAAGCCGGGTGGCGACAAGATTGGCCGCCGCCGTCTGGATACCCACTTCCTCGGCTTCCAGAAGCTCGGCGCCACCTTTAACTTCGACCAGGCCGACGAGTTCTTCTCGGTGGAGTGCAAGCGCCTGAAGGGTTGCTATATGCTCCTCGACGAGGCCTCGGTGACGGGTACGGCCAACATCATTATGGCTGCCGTTCTGGCCGAGGGCACCACGACCATCTACAACGCCGCCTGCGAGCCCTACATCCAGCAGTTGTGCCGTATGCTCAACCGTATGGGAGCGAAGATCTCGGGCATAGCCTCGAATCTGCTTACGATCGAGGGCGTGCGAGAGCTGGGCGGCACGGAGCATACGATGTTGCCCGATATGATCGAGGTGGGCAGCTTCATCGGTATGGCGGCAATGACGCAGTCGGAGCTGACCATCAAGAACGTATCGTACGAGAATCTCGGCATCATCCCCGCGCAGTTTGCCCGTATGGGTATTCGCTTCGAGCAGCGGGGCGACGATATCTACATCCCGCAGCAGGATCACTACTCGATCGAGAGTTTCATCGATGGCTCGATTATGACCATCGCCGATGCGCCGTGGCCGGGCCTCACGCCCGACCTGCTCTCGATCTTCTTGGTCGTAGCGACGCAGGCCAAGGGCTCGGTGCTGATTCACCAGAAGATGTTCGAGAGCCGTCTGTTCTTTGTCGATAAGCTGATCGATATGGGTGCGCAGATAATCCTCTGCGATCCCCACCGCGCAACGGTCATCGGCCACGACCACCGTCTGCGACTGCGTGCCACACGAATGACCTCGCCCGATATTCGTGCGGGTGTGGCACTGCTCATCGCCGCGATGAGTGCCGAAGGCACGAGCATAATCCAGAACATCGAGCAGATCGATCGCGGATACAAGGATATTGATGGCCGCCTGAATGCCCTCGGAGCTAAGATTACCCGTTTGGAAGAGTAATGCACTCCTCGCAATGACAGAGAATATAAACTACTAAAACCCACAGCCGTTACGGCGTGTTTTGCAACGGCCTGCTACTCCCGCTCTCAGGCGTGGTGGCGGCAGATGAAGGAATAAAAAACTATTAAAACCCACAAGGATATGATTATCACAACAACAAACAACGTCGAGGGTGCTCGCATCGATGAGTACCTGCAGTTAGTATCGGTCAATGTGGTTATCGGAACCAACATCTTCTCCGATTGGTTTGCATCGATAACCGATGTATTCGGTGGTAAGTCGCGCACCTACCAGCGCAAGTTGGACGATGTCTATGACGAAGCCTTGAAGCACGTGCGCGAGAAGGCCGAGAAGCTGGGTGCCGATGCCGTCGTGGGCCTGAAGATGGACTTCGGCGAGGTGTCGGGCAAGGACAAGAGTATGTTTATGGTATCGGCCGTAGGCACTGCCGTGCGTCTGCGCAGAATGTAACACAAACCTAAACTTATAAACAATGAAGAGACTTATTCTTTCTGCCGTTGTGCTGCTCATCGCTATGAGCGCCTCGGCTCAGGAGTTCCGCTCGGCCATCTCGAACGTGCCGGGCAACGAGTACCCCAAGGTTTCAAACGATATGCGCGCTATTGTGCGCTACAGCTCAAAGACCGCCAAGAAGGTGCAAGTGCAGGGTGGCGACGGCTTTGCCGCTCAGCCCGTCGATATGGTCAATGACGGCCAGGGCAACTGGACAGCCGAGCTCAAGGGCCTCACCCCGGGCTTCCACTACTACTGGTTCTTGGTCGATGGCGTGCAGGTGAACGACCCCGCCAGCGTGGCTTACTTCGGTTACAGCCGCCCCACGAGCGGTATCTATGCTGCCTACCCGGGCGAGGATTATATGGATGCTAAGGATGTTCCGCACGGCGTAGTGCGCGAGCAGTGGTACCTCTCAAGCGTTACGGGCCTGTGGCGTCGTGCCTACATCTACACCCCCGCGGGTTACGATGAGGGCAAGGGCGAGTACCCCGTATTCTACCTGCTGCACGGTATGGGCGAGAACGAGCGTGGCTGGAGCCTGCAGGGCCGTATGAACTTCATTATGGATAACCTGATTGCCGAGGGCAAGGCCGTGCCTATGATCGTGGTGATGGATTGCGGCTACACCGACACTCAGGATCCCGCAACGGGCGCCATCAAGCGTTCGACCGACGCAGGCTCGCTGGGCGAGATCTACTTCAAGGATATCATCCCGATGGTGGAGAAGAACTACCGCGCAAAGTCTGACCGCGAGAGCCGCGCTATGGCTGGTCTGTCGATGGGTGGCTTCCAGACGATGAATATCGCCCTCTCGAACACCGATAAGTTCGCCTACATCGGCGGCTTCTCGGCGGCGCTGATGATGGGTGGCCGCCAGCAGGTCGATCTCAAGACGGCCTACAACGGCGCTTTTGCCGACCCCGCCGCCTTTAATAAGAAGGTGAAGCTGCTGTGGTTTGGCGCAGGTAGCGAGGAGAAGGCTTTTGTCGATGCGGCAGCTACGATGACCAAGCAGCTCACGGAGATGGGCGTGAAGGTGGAGTCGTACATCTCGGAGGGTACCTACCACGAGTGGCACACCTGGAGCCGCTGTCTGAAGGAGTTTGCTCCCAAGCTGTTCAAGTAAAATCAGATGACAAAATAAAAAACCGCACTGCAGAATTTGCGGAAAAAGGGCGGCGCGGTGGCGGAGGGTTAAAAAATGGAGACCTTTTGATTGCTTCAAAAGTGCGTAGCATCCATTTTACCGACGACGGCGCGGCGACCCCGCAAATTGTGCCTTAACGGAGTTTTCCTCCTCGCGGCTCGGCAAAGTGAGCAAGCTCCCTCTGCTCGCGCTCGCAGCGTCGGTTGCGGCCTTTTTGTGCAACTTTTTCGG
>JAFOEH010000330.1 GCA_017380275.1 Alistipes sp. | reverse complement strand
TGTTGATGCTATGTAACAGAAAGCAGGTTTATGGTACGCAGACGGTAGGGCGCATAACAATCATTGAGGGTGAGCAGGTGCCGCAACAGGTGAATTATGTCTGGCCGATAAAGCGAGCACGGAGGGTTGAAGAGCGACGGGCCGAGGTGGGACTAACGACGATGCGGAAGCAGACCGAGGCGCACGAAAAACTTGGCTATCGGGTTGTGTGGGATAGGATGTTGTCGGTGCGAGAGTTTCGGCTGCTGACCGAAGGTGAGGAGTAGATTTTGTCAGTTGATGGTTATATCTTACGATATAAATCTTCCAAATATGAAAATTTTTCCTACCTTTGCACTCGTTACGGATGAATAGCAGTGTTAAGATACAACGTAAGGCGGAGCACGAACGACGCATAGTGCGCGATATGATAGCGATCTATTGTCGTAAGGTGCACGGCAGTAGAGAGTTGTGTGAGGAGTGTAGGGCGCTGGTGAGATATGCCGAGGAGCGAACAGATCGTTGTCCGCATATGGCCGAGAAGACATTCTGCTCGCAGTGTAAGACACATTGTTATAGCCCTGCAATGAGAGAGCGAATACGCGAGGTGATGC
Source organism: Alistipes sp. (assembly GCA_017380275.1). The sequence continues at coordinate 1,423 of JAFOEH010000330.1, read as the reverse complement.
GTTTTTCGGGGCCGAGAATGTTGTTGTATCACCCTGTGGCTGCGATTCGTCATCTCTACTATACGAAGATTAAGAATTCAAATTCAAAATAAAGAGACAATGAAACAGGACAATCAGATTTTTGACCTTATAGCCGAGGAGCGCGCTCGTCAGATGCGCGGTATCGAGCTTATCGCATCGGAGAACTTTGTGAGCGATCAGGTTATGGCCGCAATGGGATCGGTACTGACCAATAAATATGCAGAAGGATATCCCGCAGCACGCTATTATGGCGGTTGCGAGGTGGTTGATAAGGTGGAGCGTCTGGCCATTGAGCGTCTGTGTGAGTTGTACGGCGCCGAGTATGCTAACGTGCAGCCCCACTCGGGTGCGCAGGCAAATATGGCTGTGTTCTTCGCAGTATTGAAGCCCGGCGATACCTTTATGGGATTGGATCTGGCTCACGGTGGTCACCTCTCTCACGGTTCACCCGTAAATATGTCGGGTATGTACTTCAACGCTGTCGGTTATCAGCTCAGCGAGCAGACCGGTACTATCGACTACGAGGATATGGAGCGCAAGGCATTGGAGCATAAGCCTAAGCTCATCGTAGGTGGCGCTTCGGCTTACTCTCGCGAGTGGGATTACAAGCGTATGCGCGAGATTGCTGACAAGGTGGGTGCGTTGCTGATGGTCGATATGGCTCACACGGCAGGTCTTATCGCAGCTGGCGTGTTGGATAACCCCGTTAAGTATGCACATATCGTAACCTCTACCACTCATAAGACTCTGCGCGGTCCCCGTGGCGGTATTATCCTGATGGGTAAGGATTTCGAGAATCCCTGGGGCTTGACAACTCCTAAGGGCGTTGTGAAGATGATGTCGCAGATTTTGAACTCGGCCGTATTCCCCGGTATTCAGGGTGGTCCGTTGGAGCACGTTATCGCGGCTAAGGCGGTTGCTTTCGGTGAGGCTTTGCAGCCCGAGTATAAGGAGTACCAGATGCAGGTGCAGAAGAATGCTAACGCTATGGCTGAGGCATTTGCTAAGCGTGGTTACAAGGTTGTGTCGGAGGGTACCGACAACCACTTGATGTTGATCGACCTTCGTACCAAGTTCCCCGAGTTGACGGGTAAGCTGGCTGAGCGTTGCCTGGTGGCGGCAGATATTACCACTAATAAGAATATGGTGCCGTTTGATTCGCGCTCACCCTTCCAGACCTCTGGTCTTCGTTTCGGTACGCCTGCGATCACTACTCGTGGTGTGAAGGAGGATAAGATGGATTACATCGTTGAGCTGATCGATCGCGTGCTGCACGATCCCGAGAATGAGGAGAATATCGCAGCAGTTCGCAAGGATGTGAACGCTATGATGGCAGAGTATCCGCTCTTCGCGTGGTAGTCGGATGGCCGAATGGCGAATTCGGTCGTAATTTTGATAAAAT
>JAFOEH010000329.1 GCA_017380275.1 Alistipes sp. | reverse complement strand
CTCATCGGTTCTTACCGAGGATATGAGCCTTGTGGGAGCGCTTGAGGCCGAACTCTTCGTTTCGCTCTCAACCACCGATGCCGATTTTGTCGTAAAACTTATCGACGTTGGTCCTAATGGGGAGCAGGAGATGATGGTTCGTGCCAACATTATGCGCGGCCGTTACCGTAATGATCCCTCCACCCCCGAACCATTCACCCCAGGCAAGGTCGAGTGCGTGAGCTTCGAGCTTCCCGATGTGGCCCATACCTTTATGGCCGGCCACCGCATCAAGGTGCAGGTGCAGAGCTCGTGGTTTCCTCTGTTCGACCGCAACCCGCAGCAATTCATCGACATCTATAACGCCTCGCAGGAAGATTTCATCCCCTGCGACATCCGCCTCTACCACGATACATTGCACCCCTCACGCCTGAGTTTCCATCTGCTGAAGTAGGCACGGGTCTTGGGGCTGTTTGCCAAAAGAGTCGTTATTTTATAGTATGTTAGGCAAAAATTTGCTGAAACAAAAAATTATCCCTACATTTGCACCACCAAAATCGGGCCGCGTGCCCATTGGTGAGCGTTGATCCTGTAGCTCAGTCGGTAGAGCACAACACTTTTAATGTTGGGGTCCCGGGTTCGAGCCCCGGCGGGATCACGGTAGAAAATCTCTGATAATCACACGATTATCGGAGATTTTTTTGTTTATATCCCTCCTCTAAATCGTGTCCCACTGAGTAAATGGGGAGAATTTTTAGCTCAAAAAGACGATTTTGTCCCTCTATTCTGGCTTCCCCTTACACAAAAAACTGCGCCCCGTAGGGAGCGCAGTCTTATAAGTGCTTATCTCTCTTAGAAACAATTCTGGATATCGCAGTTGCACTGCTGGAGAATCTCCACGCACTGCTCCAGGTTGTTGGGACGGATTACGATGTTGGCCATTGCGCCGTCGGCGAAGGCGTACATATACTCGATGAAGATTTCGCGCTCGGACAGGCGCTCAAGGATCGTCGAGAGCGCTCCCGCCTCATTGCCGCACTTGATGCAGACAACATCGGTGAGCATCACCGCAAAATTCTCTTCACGCAGCACCTCAACAGCGCGCTCAACATCGGAAACGATTAATCGCAGAATACCGAAATCGGGCGTCTCGGCCATACTGAAGGCGTGCATATTGATCCCCTCGCGGCCGAGGATGCGCGTAAGGTCGTTGATGCGGCCGGTCTTGTTCTCAAGGAACACTGATAGTTGCTTGATTGTCATATCTTTTGTTTTTTGTTATTTCAAGATTCGTTTGTCGATGACGTGCTTGCCCTTACCCTGGCTGCGCTCGATGCTGCCCGGCTCCATAAGTTTCACGTCGGCACTGATTGAGAGAACGCTCTTCAGACGGTCGGCCAGGTGCTTCTTCATATTCAGCATACGGCCAATATCGTCGCTGAAGAAGTCGCGACGCACCTCAACCTGCACCTGCAGCGTGTCGAGGTTCTTGACGCGATCGACCACGAGCATATACTGTGGCTCGAACTCCTGCATCTCGAGGATGACGCTCTCAACCTGCGAGGGGAAGACGTTGATGCCGCGAATGATCAACATATCGTCGCTACGTCCCACGATGCGTCCCATCCTTACCGATGTGCGTCCGCAGGCGCACTCATCTGCCATAAGCGTGCAGAGGTCCTTGGTGCGGTAGCGCAGCAGCGGCATACCCTCCTTCGTGAGCGTCGTGAATACCAACTCGCCCTGCTCGCCGTAGGGTAGCTGCTCGCCCGTTTCGGGATTGATGATCTCGGGGTAGAAGTGATCCTCGTTGATGTGCGAGCCGTTCTGCTCCGAACACTCGTACGACACGCCGGGGCCCATAATCTCGCTCAATCCGTATAGGTTGTAGGCCTTCAATCCCAATCGCTCCTCAATCTCGTGGCGCATATTCTCTGTCCACGGTTCTGCTCCGAAGGCTCCGATGCGTAGTCCTATGTCGTCGCGCTTGAGTCCCATCTTCTCGAGTGACTCAGCCAGATAGAGTGCATACGAAGGTGTGCAGGCGATACCCGAAATATTCAGATCACGAATCAGTCGTATATGCTTCTCCGTGTTGCCCGTCGATGTGGGGATTACCGTTGCTCCGAGGTTCTCCACGCCGTAGTGCGCACCCAAGCCTCCCGTAAAGAGTCCATAACCGTAGCTCACCGAGAACGTATCGTCGCGCGTTATGCCATATGCCGTAAGAGAACGTGCCATCACCTCCGACCAAACGGCCAGATCCTTGCGTGTGTAGCCTACGATGGTGGGGTTGCCCGTGGTTCCCGATGATGCGTGAACACGCACAATCTCCGACGCAGGTGCAGCCTGCAATCCGTATGGGTAGTTGTCGCGCAAATCCTGCTTTGTCGTAAATGGCAGTTTCACAATGTCATCGATGCTCTTGATATCCTCGGGTGCAACGTCCATCTGCTGCATCTTGTGGCGGTAGAAGGGGACGTTGTGATAGACATACGTTACAAGTTTCTGCAGACGTTTGCTCTGCAGTGAGTGCATCTCGTCTCGACTCATACACTCTTTTGTAGGGTTCCAAATCATAATCTTCTCTATTTCTCGTTCCTAACTAATTCCTATTGCAGCGGATGATCCTCTCTGAAGGCCTTCATTCGCTCCTGCATCACATCATACAGCTCCTCGCGCATACGCGACGTACAGGCTCTTACGCCTCGTTGCTCGCTACCCGTTGTCGAGAGTGAAATGCTGCTTACGCCGTAGTACAATAACTCCTTGAGCAACTCTCCGCCACTCATCTCTCCGTAGCCTATGGTGAAGAAGAATCCGTCGCCCACGCGCTCGGTTGCATCGTTGTCGTAGACGATGTGAAATCCGTTGTCGGTAAAAATTCTCTTCATCCGCTCGGCACGAACCGAATACTCGCGCGTATCCTCCACGAAGTTTATCTCGCCCTCGGTCGAGAGTCGCAACATCTCGGCGTAAGCATATTGTGTCGAGGCCGTGCAGCCCGATGTGATCATATAAAGTATCGAGGCTATGAGCGTCTGGCCAAATACTCCTGCATCCTTATATCGCTCGGCCAGAGCGGGGTAGTGGCGGTAGAAGAGCCGATCGCTGATGCACGTCAGAGCCATTCGCTGACCTGCGTAGCTGAAAATCTTCGACGACGAGAGCATCAGGATGTAGTTATCCGTATATCGCGCAACGGTAGGTGGGTAGGGCGGCTGGAACGGGTGTCCCATATCACGCCGGAAATCCATACAGAAGTATGCCATATCCTCGATGACGATGGCGTCGTATTTTGTCGCCAATTCGCCAATTATCTTCAACTCCTGCTCCTCAAGACAAATCCACGCGGGGTTGTTGGGGTTTGAATAGACTATGGCGGCAATATCGCCCGCGGCCATCATCTGCTCCAACTTTCCACGCAACGCCTCACCGCGATAGTTGTAGATATCAAACTCCACCCACTTAGCTCCGATCACGCGTAGCTGCGACTTCTGAATCGGGAATCCGGGGTCAATGAAGAGCACTTTGTTCTTGCCCGGGGTACACTGCGTGCAGGCTATGAACGATCCGAATGATCCTGCCACACTTCCGACCGTAGGCACACACGCTCTTGCCGAGATATCTATATCCAAAAACGCCTTTACAAAGCGCGAAGCCTCATATTTTAACTCCGCAACACCCGCCGCCGCAGGATACTGCGATCCAACGCCACGATCGAGAGCCGCCTTCTCGGCCTCCACGCCATAGCGATTTACGGGCAGTCCGGGCGAGCCCTGATCCATACGGATAAATGGTATTCCAGTCTTCTGCTCTAAGTATTGTGCCACGAGCAGCACCTCGCCAATGGTAGCACTACTCAGATCGGCAATATGCAACTCCTCGACAGCCTTTGCTACTAACTCCTCACTAAAAATCTTCATATCGCTACTCCTTGATGGCATTAAGGCCAAGATCAAACGCTCGGCAATTCATCTCCACAATCTTCTCTCCCTTCGATGCAAAGACACGCGCCACACTTTCGCGCAACTGCTCTGCCGAGAGAATCTCGATATACTTCGCCGCCATACCCAGCAGCAATACGTTTGCACATTTGGGCACTCCATCCTCTCGCGCCAGATCCTCAATTGGCAGCGCGGCCGTGTGTGGCAACGCCTTCAATTCAGCCATCAAAGCCTCCTCGTCGGGGTAGTTGGGTATATTCTTGTAGGGGTGCGACGATGTTACGATCCAACCCTTCTTGTTCAGCGCATCCACATAGCGCAGAGCCTCCATCGGCTCCATCGAGATGATCAGATCGGCCGCTCCCTGACGAATCAGGTCGGAGTGAATCTCCTCAGTGGAGAGTCGCAGATTCGACTGCACGTCGCCTCCGCGCTGGCTCATACCGTGTACCTCGGCCTGTTTTAGACAGAGGCCTGCCGTTGCGGCTGCATCGCCTATGATTGTTGCGATGGTGAGGATGCCTTGTCCTCCCACACCTGCCAAAATAATATCTTTCTTCATTACTCTTGGGCTCTTTTTTTACGAAGTTTACGGTTGAGGGTCTGGATGCACTCTCGGCGGGGTATGATCACCGAAACGCCGTCATACTCAATCTCCTCGCGTATGATGCGTGTGATCTCCTCCATATTTTTCTGTAGGGGTACAACCACCTTGACGTGAGCAGGATCAACTCCCAGACCAAGGCATATAGCCTCAAACTTATTGGTTCCTGCCGAGTCCTGACCTCCTGTCATTGCCGTTGTGAGATTATCCGAGATTACGATCGTAATACGCGAGTTATCATTCACCGCATCCAGCAATCCCGTCATTCCCGAGTGGGTGAAGGTCGAGTCGCCAATCACTGCAATCGCTGGGTGTACGCCCGCGTCGGCAGCACCTTTGGCCATCGTGATCGAGGCACCCATATCCACGCACGAGTCGATGGCACGGAACGGCGGCAAAGCTCCCAACGTATAGCAACCAATATCTCCAAAAATACGCGCATCGGCATACTCCGCAGCCACTCTGTTCAGTGCATCATAGACATCTCTGTGGCCACAACCCTGACACAGCGCAGGCGGACGTGGCACTACATTCTCGGCTGTTGTGAACTTCTGCTCGGCAGTAATTCCCAATGCCGCCCCCACGCTGTCGGGCGTAAGCTCGCCCATACGCGGCAAATCGCCCGTCAAACGACCACGCACAGCATAACCCGCTCCAAGCAGAGCCTTGATCTGCTCCTCTACAACGGGCTGGCCATCCTCGGCCACCAGCAGCGCGTCGCACTTCGTAGCCAAAGCCTTTATCGCCGCCTCGGGCAGAGGATATTGCGACACCTTCAGCACGGGAATCCACAACTTCGCAGGACAATTCTCCATTACATAGTTATACGCAATTCCGCACGCCACAACACCCACTTTGGCCCTATCCACGTCGTGCAACTTATTGTATGGCGAGGCCTCCGACGAGGCGAGTAACTGCGCCTGCTTCTCCACAAGCGACGCATATTGACGACGCGCATTTCCGGGCAGTAGCACCCAATGTGTGCGCTCGCTGTCGGGGTTGAGCTTGTTCTGTGGGATCGGCGTTGAGGTCATCACGCCCGCACGCGAGTGCGCGAGGCGCGTCACCACGCGCATCAGCACGGGCAGTCGCATCTGCTCTGAGAGCGCGAAGGCGTAGGGCATAATGTCGTATGCCTCCTGCTGCGACGATGGCTCAAGCGTCGGAATCATCGCAAACTTGCCGTAGAAACGCGAGTCCTGCTCATTCTGCGATGAGTGCATCGACGGATCATCCGCCGCCAGGACGACCAATCCGCCATTGACGCCCGTAATCGCAGAATTAACAAAGGCATCGGCCGCCACATTCATTCCGACGTGCTTCATACAGACTATGGCGCGCTTGCCCGCATACGACATTCCGAGTGCAGCCTCCATCGCTGTCTTCTCGTTCGTGCACCAGCGGCTGCGCAGCTCAGGGGCCGTAGCCTGAATAAACTCCGTTATCTCTGTCGAGGGGGTTCCTGGGTAGGCATAAACGCCACTTATGCCTGCGTGTATAGCCCCCAGGGCGATGGCTTCATCGCCCAATAATAATCTTTTTGAAATCATATCTCTCCTAACTAAATATCTGCATCTTTCAATACGGGGAATTTCTCACGGAAAGCCTCCAATGCCTCCATGTCGATCTCCGTCGTAGCCTCGCACTCCTCGCTGAGAGCGCACTCGGCGATAACCTTGCCGTAGGGATCAACCACCACGCTCGCACCATTGTACTCGCACGTCGGATCTGTTCCCACGCGATTTACTCCCGCCACATAACATTGATTCTCAATCGCTCGGGCTACCAACAGCGCACTCCACGCCGCAATGCGAGGCGTAGGCCAGCTTGCAACGTATAGAATCATGTCGTAATCTTCGCGGTTGCGTGCCCACGTGGGGAATCGTAAATCGTAACAAACCTCCAGCAAAATCCTTACACCGCGCCATTCAACCACTCGACGCACATCACCTGCCGTAAATCGCAAGTGCTCTCCGCCGTAGGTGAATAGGTGTTTCTTGTCGTAGTATGCCACCTCTCCATCGGGCTTAACGAAGTAGAAACGGTTGTAGAAACGCCCCTCAACCTCAACGGCCACACTTCCGGCAATGGCGGCATTCACCTCCGCAGCCTTTCGTTGCATCCATTGGAGTGTCGCCCCATTTTCTTCTTCAGCCACACCACTCGGCTCGGTACAGAATCCCGTCGAGAACATCTCTGGCAGTACATACAAATCCGACCCTGGCGTACGATCAATTGCCTCGCTGGCTCGTTGCAGGTTCTTCTCCGTAGCGCACCACTCAATATCGCGTTGTAGAATCGTAATTCTCATAATTGGATTATATTTATGCAAATATAATGATTCTGCGCCAAAATGTTCACTATTCCTCTCTGTCGAATCAATAAATTTACATTATATATAATTTTGTTGTTACTGAAATTAGTGCTAATTTTACACTATAATTCTATTACAATGACAGCAAATATCCCCATCGAATACCATCCTCTGGAGCCCTTTCTGCCCGATGGCGCACGAGTGCTGATGCTCGGCAGCTTCCCGCCCAAGCGCGAACGCTGGTCGATGGAGTTCTTCTACCCCAATCGCCAGAACGATATGTGGCGCATCGTGGGATTGTTGTTCTTCGGTGATAAAACGCATTTTGAGATTGTCGAGGAGCGCCGATTCGATCGTGAGCGTATTGTAGATTTCTGTGCGCATCAGGGAATTGCACTCTACGATACGGCAACCGCTGTCAAGCGTCTGAAAGACAACGCTTCCGACAAATTCCTTGAGGTCGTAACCCCGACCGACGTTGCGGCATTGCTCGCTCGAATTCCACTTTGTCAAGCCATCGTTACAACGGGCCAGCGTGCTACCGACTTAATCGTCGAGCAGTTCGCCTGCGCAAGTCCTGCCATCGGTAGTTACACTACGCTCGAGCTTCCTTGTGGCCCAATCCGCTTCTGGCGTATGCCCTCCACCTCGCGTGCATACCCCCTTGCACTCGATAAAAAGGCGATCCACTACCGCCACTTCTTCACAACCGAGCAGTTGCTCTAAAACGATAATAAAATCGATAATAATTCAGATTAAAAGAATATCTAAGCTGAAAATTAGCTAACTTTGAAATCAAAACCAGCGCCGTGATGAGCGTTTGCTAACGCAATTCACTCTTATAGCTGGCTACTACGAATACGAAAAACAACAGTATATGAAAAGACGTGAATTTTTACATTTGTGCGGAGGGTTGTTCTTGGTCTCTCAGTTGCCTGGGCAGGCTTATGCACGTTTGGCTGAGTTGGCCGATGAGCCCATATCACTCAAGGAGGTGAAACGGCTGAAGATTGCAGTGGGTGCTTCGGCGCCGATTCGTGTGTTGCACATCTCGGATACCCACCTCACGCGTGTCGATAGTCGCGACAATGAGCGCAAGCATACTCTGGCGGCGTCGCGAGGCAAGGCCTTCCCGATGGCTGAGCAGTATCTGGATGCAGCTATTCGGTATGCGCGTGAACGAAATTTGACAATTATGCATACGGGCGATATGCAGGACTTTGTGAGCGAGGCCAATCTCGATTTCATAGCTGCCACGTTTGGTACGGGCGATTGGTACACCTCGGCCGGCAATCACGAATTCTCGCAATATGTGGGCGGAGCGAAGGAGAATGCCGAGTATAAGGCGCAGAGCTACGATAAGGTGCAGGCCGTATTCCCGAATGATCTGACCGTGGCATCGCGCGTGATAAACGGTGTGAATTTTGTCGCCATCGACAATGTATATTACTACGTTACGGCCGAGCAGCACGCCGCCGTTAAGCGCGAGTTTGAGCGCGGTTTGCCCGTCGTGCTGTTGTGTCACATCCCCTTCTACACCCACAAACATTGCCTCGATGCGCTTACTCGCCATCAGGGTCGCACGAGTTATATGGTCGCTACGCCGCCCAAGGTGATCGAGGATTTCAGACGCGACCCGAAGAGCGCCGCATCCGAAACCTATCGCAGCCGTGCTGTATCCTACGACATTGATCAGCCCACGTACGACTTCTGTGATTGGCTTAAAGAACAGCCACAGCTCAAAGCTATTCTGTGCGGCCATATGCACGAATTTTTCGAGGAGCAGTTCTCTCCGACGGCCGTTCAATATACGGTCGGAGCCAACTACTTCGGCTATGCCCACGAAATCGAATTTGTATAACTAATACGAAGCAAACGATGAAACAGTTTATTCTCTTTATCTCGCTCCTTTCACTCCTGATGACAGCTTGCGCGGAGCAGCCCCTGCCCAATGGACAGATCGAACAGGAGAGTACATCCCTAAGACTCAAGGATATTGACCGCAAGGCCGAGAAGATGAAACGCAAGGTGCTCCGCTCAAAGAGCGAGGTGGCGCCAGCAGGAACGGTGTATTATGTGTCGGCTGATGGCGACGATGCTAACGATGGCCTCTCGCCCAAGAGTGCAATTCGCACACTGGATCGTATGAACTCGCTGGAACTGAAGCCTGAGGATGGCGTTATGTTCCGTCGAGGTGATGTGTGGCGTGGCCGAATATACACCAAGCCAGGCGTTACCTACTCGGCATACGGACGAGGCGAGAAGCCCCGCATATATGGTTCGCCCTACGATGCAGCCCAGGTGGGAGAGTGGGTTGAGACCTCGACCAAGAACGTATATGTCTACTCGGAGGATCTGCCCGATGATGTGGGTACGCTCGTATTCAATGCGGGTGAGCAGGTTGCACGCAAAATTACGCAGCGAATTCACCCCGATGGCTCGACTACAAATCTATTTACGGGAGAGCCCTTCAATAGCGGCGAGGATCTGAATGTCGATTTGGACTTCTTCCACGACTATCAGGAGTCGCATCGTCTCTACCTCTACTCTTCGCAGGGCAATCCCGCAGAGCGATTCTCGTCTATCGAACTTCTCACACACGGCACCGTCGTGCAGACAACGGATAACGTGCATATCGACAATCTGTGTGTGATGTATGGCGGTTCGCACGGTATCGGAGGCAGTACGACGCAGGGCCTCACCGTTACCAACTGCGTTATTGGCTGGATCGGTGGCTCTATCCTGTCGCCTGCACCCAAGACGGGAGGTCGTCCGTCGCGATATGGTAATGGTGTGGAGATTTACGGCGGTTGCGGTAAGTATATAGTCGATAATTGCTATATATACCAGATCTACGATGCCGGTATCACCAATCAAAATCAGGATAATATCAGCGATGCATCACGCTCGATGCACAACGTGGCCTTTACCAACAATCTTATCGAGCGCTGCGAGATGTCTATCGAGTATTATCTCGGAGCGCAGTACAAGCCGACGCAAGGGTATATGAAAAATGTGCGTTATGAGGGTAACATTCTGCGTCTTTCGGGCTACGGATGGGGTAGTCAGCGCGGTTCGAGCTGGGGTGAGCACCTCAAGTCGTGGTGGATGCATTACAATCAGGCGTACGGTTTCGTGATTCGCAACAATATCTTCGATCGCAGTAAATCAACGCTTATAAATGTTGTGGCCGACAAAGCCGAGTGGTTGCCCGTGATGGAGGGTAACACCTATGTGCAGTATCTCGATGCCGAGGGCGGTCGTATAGGCCAGCCGTGGGGCGACTATCCTTTCAATCAGGATTTCCCCGCAGCCGTGGAGCAGGCCCTGGGCGAAAAGGATATCCAGATTACTTACATTCAGCAGTGATAGTTAAATGATGTAAATATAATTCCCGTAATTATGAAAACACAGCTAATTTCTTACAACTACAGCCGTAATCAGGTCTCTGCAGGTATTCTGCACATTGGTGTTGGTAATTTTCATCGTGCTCACGCAGAGTATTATACCAATCTACTTCTGGAGAATGCTTCACAGCACCAGTGGGGTATATGTGGTGCAATGCTGCTGCCCAGCGATGAGCCACTCTATCGTTCGCTAAAGTCTCAGGAGCAGATCTATACGCTTACCGTGTGTGGCCGTGACGGCGTGGATGAGGCGTATTGTATCGGTTCGCTGGTTGAGCTTTACTGGGCTATGGAGGAGGCTGAGGCCATCCTTGCAAAGATCGCTGACAAGAGTATTCGCATCATTACGCTCACCATTACCGAGGGCGGATACAATATGGAGAAGTCAACCGGCGAGTTTATCCTTGACGATCCGACAATTCAGCACGATTTGCAGAATCCTCTCTCGCCCAAGACCGTCTTTGGATTCATAGCCGAGGGCTTGCGTCGTCGCAAGGCTTTGGGCAACGGCCCTATAACGATTCTCTCGTGTGATAATCTGCAACATAATGGTAATACAGCACGCAAGGCCTTCAGCACATTCTTCAAGGCGCAAGATGAGGAGTTAGCAGCGTGGGTAGCAGAAAATGTTACATTCCCCAATAGTATGGTTGATCGCATCACGCCCGCTACGCGCCCTGAAGATATCGTGAGACTGAACGAGAAGAATGGCACGGAGGATAAGGCTCCCGTCTATTGCGAGGATTTCATTCAGTGGGTTATCGAGGACAACTTCATCGCAGGTCGCCCTGCGTGGGAGAGTGTAGGTGCCGAGTTTACAGACGATGTAACCGCGTACGAGAATATGAAACTTAGCCTGCTCAATGCCTCTCATACGCTGCTCTCTTACCCCTCTTTCCTGGCTGGATATCGCAAGGTGGATGATGCGATGCACGATGAGCACATTGCCAAGTTTGTACGTGTGTTTATGGACGAGGATATTACGCCCTATGTCCCCGCGCCCGGAAATACCGACCTTGAGCTCTACAAGCAGACTCTTGTCGAGCGTTTTGGCAACCGCTCGGTGAGCGATCAGGTGGCGCGTCTCTGTTTTGACGGCATTTCGAAGTTCCCCGTATATGTTATGCCCAATCTGATTAAGATGATTGCCGACGGCGCAGAACTCAAGCGAGTGGCATATCTGATTGCCGCCTACCGCCACTATCTAAAGTACAAGGTGGACGACAAAGGCGCTTCGTTTGAGGTTGCCGAGCCGTGGCTTACCGCTGAGGACGAGGCCCTTATTGCGAGCGATAATCCTGTCGATTTCTTGGGCCTTTCGGCCTTCAGCAGTACCGACCTGAAGGCTTCGCCGGCCTTTGTGGAGTTGTATTTGCAAATGGTGAGCGACATCAAGCAGCAGGGTGCTATGCCGGTGCTGGAGAGTGTATTGTAGTGGTTGTAACCCCAAAACTTAAATGTTATGAAT
>JAFOEH010000328.1 GCA_017380275.1 Alistipes sp. | reverse complement strand
GTGTGGTGGTAGGTGTCGTGGCCTACCTCCTCCAGGTCGTTGTGCTTACCCGATACGCGCAGACACTTCTGCGTGTCGGCCGCACGGGGAGTCTGACGCGGTGCGTTGCCCAGAAATATATCCTTAAACTGATTCATACCCGCATTGGTAAACATCAATGTGGGGTCGCCCTTCACTACCATAGGAGCCGAGGGTACGATTGTGTGACCCTTGCTCTGGAAGAAATCCAGAAATGCTTGTCTAATTTTGTTTGATTCCATATATACTGTTTTTGCTATTCGAATCGTTATATTGTCAATACAGATTGCAAATTTACACATTTTACGCTAAATTTGCACCAAAGAACGATTATTTTAATATAGTATGGGGCGTTTTTCGATCAAACAGAGGAGTCAGGAGGAGGTTCAGAGCCTCATCCATCGCCTACGTTCGTATCGATTGGTGCGTAACCTGCTGATCGGATTCATCCTCGTAGCTATTTGTAATCTGCTTTTCTCGTCGCTTTTCTACACTCCCAAGATGTTTCGTATGGCCGATGAGAGACGTTCGCTGCGACTCAAATATGAGATTCTCGAAAGTCGTGTCGCCTCGGCACAGCGACAGCTCGAGCAGATTCGCCACCGCGATAACTATGTCTATCGCCCCCTGTTTTCATCAGACACGCTCTCCATCGATGGCGTTTACGACCGCTATGCCGACTCGAAGTACGCCTCGCTCGATGGTAACGACTACTCGCTCGTAATGAAGCGTATGTGGCAGCAGATGGATCAGTTGGCGCGTAGCCTCTACCTTGAGTCCAAGTCGTTGGATGAGTTGCAGATTCTCTCGAAGGATAAGGAGCGCTTTTCGACTTCGGTGCCTGCTATCTGGCCCATCGACCGCTCCAAGATGCGTAACAAGATTGGTGCTTTCGGCTATCGCAACCACCCTGTTTATCGCCAATGGCGATTCCATAGCGGTGTGGATATGCCAGGCCGTGTTGGAGATCCGATCTATGCGACGGGTGATGGCGTTGTTGAGTATGTTGAGCGTAGTCGAGCGCGATATGGTTATGGTACTCAGATACTTATTAATCACGGCTACGGCTATAAGACGCGCTATGCACATCTGAATAAACTCCTTGTCGAGAAGGGCGATACAATCACTCGCGGCCAGCTTATTGCTGAGATGGGTAATACGGGAGTATCGACCTCGCCCCATCTGCACTATGAGGTGATATACAACCGCACACACGTCAATCCGATTAATTATTTCGACCAGAATATGTCGGCTGAGGCTTACAAGAGTCTTATGGGACAGATTCAGGATGCTAACTACGAGGCTGAATAGATATGACAAAGCAAGCAGAACATCTCCGTCGCAGGCGCATAATTCGCCTTACGATCCGGCTCTTTGCGTGGGTTGGAGTGGCTTTGGTGTACTATTTTGGCTTCTCGCTACTCTTCGACACGCCGGCCGAGTATCGTATGCGCTCTTCGACCGACCTTATGCGCGAGCAGTATGATGCTCTGTCCGAACGATATGACTCGCTGGAGATGGTGCTCGATAATATCACCGCACGCGACAAGAGCGTCTTCCGTATTCTGTTTGAGTCCGATCCCTACGATCTTGAGACCGAGCAGAGTGAGGAGCGATTAGCCCTATATGAGCATAACATCACCAAGAGCAAACGCCACCTTGCAATCGACCTTAAGGCTGAGATCGACGAGATGAGCGCCAAGACCGATGAGCTGGAGGCTTCGTGGCGCCGAATTAAGGAGCTGGGCGATGAGTTGGGCGACAAGAGCCGTAATATTCCTTCCATTCAACCCGTCTTGAATAAGCAGCTTACGCTCTTGACGGCGGGATACGGTACGGTGCTTAACCCCTTCTACCGTACACCCCAATCACATCAGGGCGTGGATTATACCGTTGCTGAGGGTTCGAGTGTCTTTGCTACGGCAGATGGCGTTGTGCGTGAGATTTCGGATAAGAGTTCTACGCTCGGCAAGACTATCGTTATTGATCACGGTAACGGCTACAAAACCTCTTACAGTCACTTGCTCAGCACGTTAGTGCGTCGTGGTCAGCGTGTCCAGCGAGGCGATGTGATTGCTCTGTCGGGTAACTCGGGCCTCTCACTTGCGCCCCACCTGCATTACGAGGTGCGATACAACGATCTGCGTGTTGATCCTATTCATTACTTCTTTATGGAGCTCTCGCCCGACGAGGTGCAGCGCATAATCCGCATCGCGCAGTCGGGTATGCAGTCTTTTGATTAGCCTCGGTGCTGAAAATTTATCAACAATCGCACATTGCCTCTTTTGGGTGTGGGGAAATTTTGTTATCTTCGTAACAAAATAGACTCTTTATGCCCAAGACTTTTCTTCAGGAGGTAGCTCAGAAGCTATATGATCGTTATGGTGATGACGTCTCGTCACTCACGTTGGTCTTTCCCTCGCGGCGAGCCCGACTCTTCTTTTCGGATGCGCTTTCGCAGATTATTAAGCGCCCAGTGTGGCAACCACATTATATGTCGATGGATGATGTGATGCGTGAAGCATCGCATTATGAGATTGGTGATAAGGTGTTGCTGCTTAGTGAATTGTACAAAACCTATGTGGCGCACCATCCCTCGGAGACCTTCGATAAGTTCTACTTCTGGGGCGAGGTCTTGCTCTCGGATTTTGACCTAATCGACAAATACCTGATCGATGCCGAAATGATGTTCCGTAATATCTGCGATTTGAAGGAGCTGGAGGCAGATTTGTCATATC
>JAFOEH010000327.1 GCA_017380275.1 Alistipes sp. | reverse complement strand
TTATAGTCTGCCTGATTATCATACTTCTTACCACTAATCTCTTTCTCTAATTTATCGCCCTTTGCAATATAATCCATACCTGCGGCATACAATGATGCAAAGTCCTTAGATGCCCCACTATCACCATGCACCATAAAAGCGACGGGGACGGTGAATTTTACGCGGACCTTTTTGCCGTCCTGTTCGCCTGCGGTCCACTCGCGGGGTGAAGAGTTGAACACGCGCTCGACCTCGTCGGCGAGGATTTTGTCGGGCGAAGCCATCAGCTGATACGATGAGAGTGAGCCATCGGCCTCGACAACGAATGAGAATACCACACGGCCCGAGATACCCTTTTCGATTGCCTCGGCGGGGTACTGCACGTTGTTCTGCATCCAATTCTGGAACAACATCAAATCGCCATTACGGAATTTTGGCATCTTTTCGGCTTTGATATAAGGTGTATTCTCATTTGCCTTTTCCGCACTATCGCTCTTCGCAGAATCAGCATAAGAAAGAACTACAATAGCATCTTCGGCCAAATAGGCTTCGCTTGCGAGCGTTTTATCACCATCTTTTATGCAAAACGAAATATCATAATTATATGTCGTTGTCTCGGCAGGAGGCGTAAACTTACCACTTACGCCGGGAATAGCCGATAGTACTTTGCCTACAAGCGGTCCAAGATCCTGCTTCGTGTACTCTCCAGAAGCCCTATCTGCACTAAATTTTCCAACTGTTCCATCGGGCTTTACGGTAATCTTTGCGCTAATCGCTCCATACAGCCCCGCAACAGGTTGCAGATTCATCTGCAATGCCTGACGAACGCTCTCGCGAGTATTTGTACTTCGCTTATCGGCAATTACGATTTTACCCTTTGTTGCCTCGGCTGATGAGGTACTCTCGCCATCCTTTTTCAGGGTAATCACAATCAAGCCCTCCTTAACATCCTCTGCCGTGATATTCAAGTCGAGTTCGGCGGCATACTCCTTGGCCTTGTCCCCCTTGAATACCGACATATTGTCGATGGTGTTGGGGTCGAGCTGATTCATCTCGTCGTAGGCGATGATTTTTCCATCGACAACAACAAGGGGATTAGGCTTTTCCTCGTCTTGCAGGTTTGCGGAATTTTCCGTAACTTTGTCTTGCAACTCGCGGGGTACATAAACAGTTGTGGCAAACGCGCTGAGCGCAACAGCCACCATAGGCACGACCAGCAACGCCTTGGTTGCAGCCCACCTCGATGAAGTTTTCTTACACATCATAGTGATTCGATTTTTAAGGTTACTGTGATTCAGGCAGTTGGCAACGGAGTGGAGTCTTGAGCCAACTGCTCTTTTTATTAATAGCATTTGATAAGTCTTGGCATCTACGCCATCGCGCAGCACAGCGTCGTCGGCCTGATACTCGTGCAGCGACTGCAACTCTCTACGCAGCAGCCACATAGCAGGGTTAAACCACCAGAGACACAGAGCCAAATCGACAGCCATCACGTCCCACGAGTGGTGCAGACGGATGTGGGCCAGCTCGTGCGAGAGGATCATACGGCGATACTCCTGCACATCGCTCTGCGAGGCGACGATGTGGCCAAACCAACTGAATGGCGACGAGAGCTGGCTCACCACGGTGAGGGTTACATCCTCCTCGATGACGCTTATCTCGCCGCTATGGATCAGACGCCACACCGAGTAGATTCCCACAGCCAAGCGCACCAGCATAAAGGCCACGCCGAGGATGAAGACCACGACGGCCAGATCCTTCAGCAGCGAAACGTAGTCGATACCCAGCTCGGCCACATCGGCCACGACCATATCGTCGATAGCGATGGTTGAGAGTGTTGGGGCGGGGTCGTACTCGCGGACGATCTTTAGGCGGCAGAGCGGCAGCACAGCCGAGAGAACGACAGAGCCAAGCAGCAGGACGCGGTTAAGGCGGTGGAGTGTCTCGTTGCTCATCGCCACCTTATATATAAGATATAGAGCCACCAGACACAACGACGACTGACCGAGATATATCAAGAAGTCTGACATAACAAAATCTATTATTGATTCTGCACTTTACGAATAAGTTCCTCCAACTCCTCGACAGAGATTTTATCCTCCTCGATGAGAGCCGAC
>JAFOEH010000326.1 GCA_017380275.1 Alistipes sp. | reverse complement strand
ACTGTGCCAGTGACAGCACACGACTCATCAAACCCGACGAATCGGTGTAACGCTTTATGTACGAGCGCACAAGCTCGTTGTAGGGTAGGTGTATGGGCGAAACGAGCACCTTCAGGCGCGCTGCATACAGCGAGTCCATCTCGGCATCCGTGCTCAGCGTCTCGGGCTCAACGATATAGTTGTCAAAAAAGTTCTGAAAAGCGTTGTTAACCTGCTCCAGCTTCAGTTGCTCGGCCAGCGAGTCGGCCTGCGCAGGCGAATATTCAACCGCCATAAGATGTGTCGGCGTGTACACTTCCTCCTTGCTCTGCTCAGCCAGCGCCTGCTTTAAGTCGTTCTCGCGACGACGATACTCCTCTATGAGCGATGCAAGCGAATCGGCGCGCTGACGCTCCACGACCAGCTGCACTTTGGGTGATAGTTTTTTCCCTTTCTTGAATAGTTGTGCATCTGCCTGTGTTGCCATCGATACAAATGCAAGGCTCACGAGCAGAACTTTGATTGCAATTTTCATTTTAGAATGTAAGGTTAAGGTTGAATCCAAACACCGGATCCACGCCATTTATCTGTGAGTATTGGTAGTCAAACAACGGATTGATATCTACTGTCAGGTTGTCCGACACGTCAAAATCCTTCAGGTGCGCATCAACGTGTGCATCGACCGCCTGGAAAACATATACACCAGCCGTAAGCAGTATGCTCAGATCTCGGTTACGGCGATACGAGTCGCGCAGGTTTTTCAGGAACGTGGTCGAGTAGCGGCCACGGAACTCATCCTTCGACACCCCGTCGGGGTAGTTGTCGGGGTTCTGGTCGAAGTCGGCCCTGAGCGAGTGCGCCTTTTTGAATCGCTGAAATCCGCGATTGTTCCAATCTATGACATATATCATCGAGGCCAAACCTCCGATCACTATCGGAGCCTTCCAGTAGCTCTTGTTATACACCTGTCCTGCGCCGGGGAAAATGAGCGACATTGTTGTCGCCTTCTTCACATCCGACACCTCGTTGGTCGAGTAGTTCATCGCAGCATCGCCCAAGAAGTAGATGTACGAAGCCAGCGCTGTAAACATAAATACCTGCTTCTTCGTGTTCTCTCTGATCATCTGCCGTTGCAACGTGTTCATCTCCTCGGTGCGCGACAGGCTCTGGGTAATCATCGCATCATACTCGCGCTTCAGGGGCTTGTATTTCCCTCCAAAGTGTGCCGCCAAGCCTATCGAAGCTCCCATCGTACCATACAGCACCGGCAGCTTCCAATATTGCTTGTTGTATATCTGTCCATATCCGGGTATCAGAGCCGACGTGATTGTTACGCGCGATAGCGACATCGAATCTGCAAACCACTTCTCGCGCGGGATGATGTTTCCTTCGTCATCCACTCGCCCCATCTCTATTGCCCGCGCTCTTTGGCGCTGAACACGGGCCAGCGAGTCGGCCAGTCGTTTGGCGCGTTTCTCGGACATACGCTTCACCTCGTCGGGTAGATTTGCTAACGAATCCAGACGCGCCTGCTCGAGCGAATCTACCGTCTCGATCAGCACACCTCCCGTAACTATCTGCTTGCGGCCACGCATCAAATTCTGCGCCGATGCCACGCCACAACCAAACGCAATGAACACCATCAGCAACATAGCACATCGTGCCACGCCGCTGAGTAATCTGCAAAATGTTATATTCTCTCGAGTGATCACCTTGTCTGGTCCGTTTATTAAAAATTATCTATTCTGCAGACGCTCGATGAACGATGCAATCTCCTCGTCGTTTGCAAAGTCGATGACGATCTTTCCGCCGCCACTCTTTGCACGCTTGATGCTGATGTTCTCCGAGAAGAGCTGCTCCATCTGCTCCACCAGTCGCAGATATGACTCCGGATACTCCTCCTCCGTCTGCACCGCCTTGGGCTTTTCCTCTGCCAACTTTCTTGCCATCTCCTCCATCTGTCGCACCGAGAGCGCCTTCTTTACGCAACGCTTCAATGCCCATACCTGTCGCTCGGCCTCGATACCCGCAATTGCCTTGGCGTGTCCCATCGTGATGAGTCCCTCCTTCAGCGCAAGCTGTACCTCGCCAGGCAGATTCAACAGTCGCATATAGTTCGATACGGTCGAACGCTTCTTACCCACCTTGTCTGCCATCGCCTCCTGCGTCAGGCCGCACTCATCAATCAAACGCTGCATACCCAGCGCAATCTCTATCGCGTTGAGATCCTGTCGCTGAATGTTCTCCACGAGTGCCATCGCGTGCAGATTCTCATCATCCACATCACGAATGTAGGCAGGAATCGTCTCGAGTCCCACCTTCTGCGATGCGCGCCAGCGACGCTCGCCGCTGATGATGATATACTCCCCGTCGCTACACTTCTTAACCGTTATGGGCTGAATCACACCCAACTCACGGATCGACGAAGCCAGCTCCTCGAGTGCCTCATCGTCAAACTTCGTGCGGGGCTGTAGCGGATTGGGCTTAATCTGGGCTATTGCAATCTCGGCCATCTGGTTCATTGGCGTAGCCTTCACGGAGATCTTCTCCGTTCCGAATATCGCATCCAAACCTCGACCTAAACCTTTCTGTTTCATATCTTTTCTGTTTACTTATTCATTTTGCGGTTACGCTTCAAAAACTCCTTCGCCAGCGTGAGGTAATTCACCGCACCCGTCGCCGATGCATCATACAGCATAATCGGCTTTCCGTGCGATGGTGCCTCTCCCAGACGGATGTTGCGCTGAATAACCGTATCGAAAGCCAACTCGCCGAAGTGGTTGCGCACTTCGGTCGCCACCTGATTGTTCAAGCGGTTGCGCATATACATTGTCAAAACAAAACCCTCAATCTCAAGCTCGGGATTCAGTCCGCTCTTCACGATCTTAATGGTGTTGAGCAGCTTGCTCAAACCCTCAAGGGCCAGATACTCACACTGCACGGGAATCAGCACCGAGTCGGCTGCCGTCAGTATGTTCACGGTCGTGTATCCGAGCGAAGGCGAGCAGTCGATCAGTATGTAGTCAAAGTTGTCGCGTACGGGCTCAATCACCTTTTTAATTATATGGTGCGCCTGCTCCATTTTCGGCAGCTCCGTATCTGCGGCCACGAGCTGAATACTCGATGGCAGCAACCACAATTTCTTGATGTCGGGGCTCTGCAATATCACCTCTTCGGCACTCTTTTCGCCCACCAGACACTCATAAATTCCGGGCAGATCAATATCGAAGCCGAGTCCCGATGTAGCGTTTGCCTGCGGATCGGCATCCAGCAGCAACACTTTCTTTCCGAGCAAGGCCAGCGAAGCGGCGAGGTTGATGGCCGTAGTGGTCTTTCCTACGCCACCTTTTTGGTTTGCTAATGCAACTACTTTTGACATCTTTTTATTGCGCTTGTAAAGTTTCTTTCGGTTTGGTTTTATCACTTCTCGCGGCCGCGTTTGTTTCTGTGGCTTGGAGTAGGATATAATCGGACAAATTTACGCAAATTAAATTAAATAAAACAACCTTTGCGGAAAAATGCTTAACTTTGTCGAAATTAACGACAACGAAAAAACGAAAAATTATGATGAAAGATACTAAAAACGAGGCCCTAACGCCCTCGACTCCCGACCCTTCGGGAAATTCTCCCGCCCACCCCTCCGCTGCATCTTCTCGAAAGCCTCTTTTGAGCGGCTGGCTCGATGCTTTGGTGGCGGTTGTGATTCTCTTTGTGGCACAGCTCTTTGGCGGTGTCCTATGCGTTGCATTGGGTGTTTTGCCCCCGACCGAAATCCTCACAACAAGCTTCGATTCGGAGGTCTTGGAGCGTGCCGCATCACTTCAGGCCCGTTTTGTCGCTATTACCTACCTTATTTCGACGATTTTGGGTTTCGCTCTGCTGTGGCTCTATGCGCGTCTGCGCCGTTGTCGTGCGGGCCTTGAGTTTGGCAGTAAAGGGTGGGGTACGCCTATTCGTCTGCTCAACGGCTACCTGCTCATTTGGTGTATTACCATCGCACTCGAACCCCTTTCGGAGCTTCTCCCGGGCGATCAGAGCGCACTCGGAAGCGGTGGCTGGTTACTCCTTTCAGCTGTGGTGTTAGCTCCTCTGTTTGAGGAGGTTGTCTTTCGTGGATATGTTGCTTCGTCGCTCCGTCGTTCGTATGGAGGTCTGGTGGCCTGGATCGGCTCTGCCTTAGCATTTGGTCTGGTGCATTTGATCCCCTCGGTCGTCCTCTCTGCCTCGCTTATGGGCTTGGTTTTGGGTTACTTTGCTCTGCGCTATCGCTCGCTATGGCTCTCTATCGTGCTCCACGCTATGAATAACGCTACGGCCTGTTTCCTGCGCACCGTCGATATGGAGGACGTGACCGTTAAGGAGCTTATGGGTGGCAGCACCGCCTATTGGGTGCTTTATGCTGTGGCTACAGTGATTGCATTGACCTCGCTTGTGCGTATGGGAAAGGAGATCTGTAGGCTAAAAAGTGATAATTATAACCGCGAAGTGTAATAATATCGGTAATTTCGACGTTATTTTCAAGTAAAAAACGTATCTTTGTCGAATATTATGCGCCGATTGATTCATATTCTGGCTTTAGTGGCTCTGCTTGCCACGGTGTCGTGTCGTGAACTCCCCGATTATCTGGTGGGTGACGATACGGTTGCTCGTGTGGGCCGCGATGAGCTTACGATTCACGAAATCGCCGAGGCCGTACCCGCCAACCTTACGGGTAACGATAGCCTGAGTTTTGCCAAACAGTACGTCGATCGCTGGATCGTTCGTCAGCTCAAGGTCGAGGAGGCCGACCGCCTTTTTTCAGGCTCTGAGAAGGATATCGAGCGTATGGTCGAGGAGTACCGCACCTCGTTGCTCAATAGTCGTGTCGATCAGTACTACGTCGATCAGCAGGGCGCGGGTGATTTTACCGACGAGGATATCGCCGAGTATTACAACACCCACAAGTCGGACTTCACGCTTGACCGCACTATCGTCAAGGGCCGCATCGTCGCCTTCAGCAATAGCTACCGTCAGGCCAAGCGCCTCAAGGAGCAGATGCAGAAGGCCGCCACGTCGGCCACCGACGATAAGACCTTTGCCGACACCTGTGAGAAGAACGGTTTTCAGTATATCGACAACCGCTCAGGTTGGGTTAATTTTGCTGACTTCCTCTCTAACCTGCCCACCACCCGCACGCAGGACTACGAGCCTCTGCTCGACAAGATGGGTATCCAGGAGATGGAGGCCAATGGCACGCGCTACTACTTCGACTTCAGCTCCGTCTGCCGTCGTGGCGATGTCGCTCCGCTCGAGGTCGTAGCCGACAATATTCGTCGCATTTTGGTCACGCAGCGCCGTAGCACCATCATCCGCTCTCACGAGGAGTCGATTGTGGAGCAGGCCGAGCAACAGGGCCACGCCCGCATTTATAAGCCTGTGACACAGCCCCAGCAAGAAGAATAAATAGGATTTTGAAATATATTATGTTGAAAAAGAAAGTATTAGTGTTTGCAGCCACCCTCGCCGTATTGTTTACGACGGGCCTACTCACAGCGCAGAAGCGTCAGGTCGTTCTGGACCGTGTCGTAGCAGTTGTCGGTGGCTCAGCCATTCTCTATTCCGATGTAGCTAATTACGCCCAGCAGCTTGTTCAGGAGCGTCGTCAGCAGGGTTACACCTCCGACCGCGACCCGATGAACGAGGGTTTGGAGGCGCTTATGCGTCAGAAGCTGCTCTATAGCCAGGCCCTTATCGACTCAGTCGAGGCTGGTGGTGACATCAACTCATACGTCGAGGAGCAGTTGCAGGCGATGATTGCCGAGGCAGGTTCTATCGCCGAGCTTGAGGCTCGCGAGCATATGGCCATCTTCAACTACCGCGAGATTCTTCGCCAGCAGTTTACCGAGCAGGAGTATGCTCGCTCGATGCAGCAGCACGTCATCGCCGATGTCAGCGTAACACCGGGCGAGGTCGAGCGCTTCTTCAACGAACTTACTAACGAGGAGCTCCCTCTCGTTCCCGAGCAGTATGTCTATGCCCACATCGTGCGTTTCCCAACATCTCAGGCCGAGGCCAAGCGCCGTACGCGCGAGCGTCTTTTGGAGATGCGTGAGCGTATCATCTCTGGCAAATCCGATATGGGCGTTTTGGCTCGTACCTACTCTGTCGATCCCGGCTCAGCGATGCGTGGTGGTGAATACCCCGCCGGATCGCTTTCGTCGCTGACACCTCCCTTTGCCGAGGCTTTGGAGAAGCTCAAGGCGGGACAGATCTCGGAGGTTGTCGAGACCGAGTTCGGCTTCCACATTATCCAGCTTATGGAGGAGCCCAAGAATGGTATGTATCGCTATCGCCACATCCTTCTGCGCCCGACATATACCACCGATGAGCTTATGGAACCCACTAAATACCTCGATAGCCTCGTTAAAGTCATCCGCACCGACTCTATCACCTTTGAGAAGGCTGCTTTGGACCACTCGGAGGACAACTTAACGAAGATGAACGGTGGCCTTGTTACGAATCACGATCTTATGATGTCAAGCCCCTCGATGGCTAACGTAAAGTACTCTACCACCAAGTTCCGCCGCGACGACTTCGGTAATGGCCGTAGCCTCCAGGACTATTCGGCGCTTATCCGCCTTAAGGAGGGTGAGATTTCTGATGCCTTTATGTCGGAGGATTTGCGAGGCAATGAGCTTAGTAAGATTGTTAAGTTGCTGAAGATCATCCCCACCCACTCGGCATCTCTTGAGGAGGATTACTCCACCATTGAGGAGATGGCTCTGACGAAGAAACAAGAGGAGGTCTTCAACAAGTGGCTCAAGGAGAAGATCGACGGACTCTACGTCTATATCGCTCCCGACTTCCGTGACGGCGAATTCGAATTCTCTAATTGGGTAAAGTAAATTTTCTTCATTGATGCGTCGCTTACTCTCCGTTATAGCTGTCGTTACCTTTGTCGGCCTTCTGTTTGCGCAGGAGGCTGGCCATCGTTATGCCGCAGTCTCTTATGCCGAGCAGCGCGACACAACAACCCAGCAGACCACCCCGCAGCGCCGCCGTGTCGATTTTATGGCTGATGTTGTCAAACCCTACCAGATGGGCAATGACAGCATAGTCTATTTCGTCGGGAACTTCGCCGCTCACCATAACGGTGCCGTTATCTCGTGCGATAGTGCCGTGCGTTTTGCCGATACGCGCTGGGGATTCTTCGGCCGTGTGCTGGTCAATCAGGACTCTATTTATATATATGGTGATAGTGCGCTCTACGATGGTGAGGGTAGCACGGCCGAGATCTTCGCCCCGATCATCAAGGTTGTCGATGGCGATGCTATGCTCTACACCTATAATTTCCGTTTCAACACCGAGGAGCGCATCGGTACTTACACCGATGGCGGCGTTTTGGTTCACGACGACAATATCATCGAGTCGATGCGCGGCTACTATAACGCGCGTACGCACGATATAATATGTGTGGATGATGTGGAGTTGCACGGTGCCGATTACGATATGAAGAGCGACTCGGTCATCTACAACACCGACAGCGAGTTCGCCCGCTTCTTCACCTCGAGCGAGATTTGGAACGTCGATGGCGACTATCTCTCGGCTGACGAAGGCTTCTACGATAAGGCGCGTGAGTTGTATATGATTACCCGCAACGGCTATATCCTCTCTGCCGAGCAGGAGATGTGGGGCGATACGCTTGAGTATTATCGTGCTCAAGAGCACGTCATTGCGCGCAATAATATCCAGATGGACGACTTCGAAAACAAGATGCTTGCCTTTGGTGATTATGCCGAATATTGGTCCGATCCGGGCAATGCCATCCTCACGCGAAACCCCTCGACAATCAGCTACGATACGACGCAGAGTGATTCGGTATTTATGCGTGCTGACACGATGCACCTGCTGACCATCTTCCCCTACGAGGAGAAGTTGGCGGCTGAAGCTGCAGCCAAAGCTGCCGAGGAGGCAAAGGCCGCCGAGGAGGCAGCTAAGAAGGCAGAAACTGAGGTTGTGAAGGTTGATGTCGAGGCCAAGACGGAGCAGACAGAGGAGCAGTCGCTTGCCCCGAGAAATGTAGCCGCAAGGGAGCTGAATGCGGACGAAAATCCGACGGCTGCCGATAGCACCGCTCGTGATCGGATGTCGGAGCTTCGAGTGCAAGCCGTTGCCGATAAGACCGCCGATGAGGAGTTGCCAAAAGAGGCTGCGGAGAGCGAAAAAGCGGAGCAAACTGTCGATTTGGGACAACTTGTGTCACAAGCCGCCGAGGAGCAGAATTTACGAAATGTAACGACCGCCGAGGAGCAAACTCCACCCCAGAATATCGCTCAAAACGAGGAGCCGCAAGCAGAGCAGGCCGCAGAGAATGTGGCCAAGCAAGAGCCGCAAAATATTGTGGCACAGGACTCTGTCGCAGTCGATAGCTTGTCGCAGGATTCGGTTGCGCTCACGCCTAAACAGATCAAGCAACGCGAGGCCGAGGCCGCTCGCAAGCTCAAGCAGGAACAGAAACGAGCAAAGGCTGCCGAGCGCAACGCACGATTAGATTCGATTGGTCAGGCGCGTGTGGCCAAGATGCGTGAAATGCTTGATAAACAGCGAGCTAAAGACCTTGAGCGTATGGCAAAGGACTCAATTCGCCGTGCCGAGCAGCGTGCTAAACTCATCGCTAAAGGCAAGGATGTGAGCTACTTAGACCGCGAGGATAGCCTCGCTTCGGTTCGTAGCGAGCGCATTCGAAATATGGGTTCTCGCGACACAACCGACTCAGTATCAGGACCTACCTACTCCGAAGCTCCGCAGACCGATTCTCTGGCGCAGGGGCAGCAGAAGCAGGATTCTATTGCTCCCGACAGCTCGTATCGTTTGATAAAGGCTTTCCGCAATGTGAAGATGTTCCGCAAGGATGCGCAGATGGTGTGTGACTCGCTCACCACATCGTCGCAAGACTCTATAATACATTTATATATAAATCCCGTGCTCTGGAATGGAGCTAATCAGCTCTCGTCGCAACTGATGGATATTTACAGTCGCAATCAGCAGATCGAGCGAGCCGAGTTTACGGGTGATCCGATCACCGTTGCGCAGATCGATACGACCTACTATAATCAGGTGACAGGTAAGAAGATGGTGTCGCTATTCCGTGACAACGACATCTATCGCAACGATGTGGATGGCAACGTGCAGACCATCTACTTCAACCGCGAGGATGAGAAGACCACCGTCGTGACGGAGATGATTTATCTGGAGGGAGCATCGGCTTCGTTCTACATCGAAGAGCGTGAGCTCGTGGGTGTTACATATCGCAACAACGTGCCCATCACGATGTATCCCATCGACCAGATCCCACCCGACCAGCCGATGCGATTGCCTAATTTCAAGTGGACGCCGGAGTTACGTCCTTCGCAGCAGGATGTATTCGACCGTGTGATTCGTCCGTCGCGCCGTGCGGAGAGTGGGCTTCGGGAGCGCCCATTGTTCGATATTGTCGAGCGTATGGACCGTCGCAAGGAGGAGCTGATGCTGCAGGGTGTGTGGTACGACCGTGAGGATGAGCTTACGCCCGAGGTGGTGGAGTGGCGCGACAGCCGCGGCAGAGAGTAGTCAGAGGAGCGGAATGTGTGTCCCTTGTGAGGTACTCTGAAAAGCCACAAGAAAGATGTAAAAAGCAAAAAATATATTTTTTAGTATTTTTTTTGGGGAAATGTTTGGTCGGTAGAATTTTTTTGCATAATTTTACGTTGGAAAAAACGAAAAAATATACACTAACCTAAAATTTGTATAATTATGAGTTCAAAATTTTCACGTTTAGACTTCATTCGCTATTCAGCACTTGGAGCATCGGCTATGGTTCTTCCTAGCACCATTACTAAGGCTGTTGCAGCTCCTGCAAAGAAGAAGAATGAGAAGGAGGATTTCATTAACCTCGGTTTCATCGGCTTGGGTCAGCAGTCATTGAGCCTGTTGAGCGGTATGATCTCTGTAACTGATCAGGTTCGCGTTGTAGCTGGTGCTGATATCTATGATATCAAGCGTGCTCGCTTCGAGAAGCGCGTAAACGATTGGTACGCTGAGAAGGGTATCAAGAACAAGTTCACGATGTACACCTATCCCGAGGAGTTGATCGCAGATCCTAACGTAGATGCTGTAGTTATCGCTACTCCCGACCACTGGCACGCAGCTATCGCTATCGCTGCTTGTAAGGCTGGCAAGGATGTATATTTGGAGAAGCCCCTTACTTTCACCGTATATGAGGGTCAGCGT
>JAFOEH010000325.1 GCA_017380275.1 Alistipes sp. | reverse complement strand
GGCGCGCGAAGTAAGCTCGGCATCCACAGCCGCCACCCATAGCGTGGTCTTGCGTGAGGGGAGGTGCTTCATCGCATAATCGACACCCTGCTCGCTGGCGATAACCGACGCAACGTGCGTATGCAGAGGCTCGCCACCCTTAGCGATAAGCGCCTCATAAGCCAGCACAAGCGATGTACCCGTCGCCAGCATTGGATCGACCAGGATAAGAGTCTTACCCTCGAGGCTGCAGCTCGATACATACTCCACCTTCACCTTGAACGATCCATCCTTCGAGCTCTTGCGGTAGGCTGCCACGAAGACACTCTCGGCATCGTCGTAGTAGTTCATAAAACCCTGATGCAGTGGCAGTCCCGCACGCAGAACCGTTGCCAACACGATATTATCGCCAATCATCTCGACCACAGCCTCACCCAGCGGAGTCTCAACCATCGTTGTGCGGTAGTCGAGCGTGCGTGAGATCTCGTAAGCCATAACCTCGCCTATACGCTCCATATTGCGACGAAAACGCATCGAATCGGTCTGCACCTCTCGGTCGCGAATCTGAGCCAGAAACTTATTGAGAATCGTATTCTCCTTATTCAGGATGTGAATCATTGCATCTTGCTTTTTAATGTTAATAAAGGAAATTATTGAACGGATATCGTCCTGCGTGTATCTCACGAACCATACCATACAGATCCGAGCGCAGCTTCTCTATATTCATTCGCTCGACTGCCGAGATGAAGATGCAGGGCGTATTGGCCTTCGCAATCCAGCTCTTCTTCAAATCCTCCAGCGACATATTGCGGCGCGTGGCGGGAGTGAGATCGTCCTCATCCTTTTTAATATATGTGTATGCGTCGATCTTGTTGAATACCAGATATACGGGTTTGTCGCCCGCACCAATATCCTGCAACGTCTGCTTCACAACATCGATCTGCTCCTCGAAGTTGGGGTGCGAGATGTCGACAACGTGAATCAGCAGGTCGGCCTCGCGCACCTCGTCGAGTGTCGATTTGAACGACTCGATAAGCTCCGTCGGCAACTTGCGGATGAAACCTACGGTGTCCGACAGCAGGAACGGCAGGTTGTCAAAGACTACCTTGCGCACCGTTGTGTCGAGCGTAGCGAAGAGTTTATTCTCGGCAAAGACCTCGCTCTTCGAAACCAGATTCATCAGCGTCGACTTACCCACGTTGGTGTATCCCACCAGCGCCACGCGCACCATTGAGCCTCGATTCGAACGCTGCACGGCCATCTGGCGATCGATCTTCGAGAGCTCATCCTTGAGCTTCGAGATACGGTTGCGCACGATACGGCGGTCGGTCTCGATCTCGCGCTCACCGGCTCCGCCTCGCGTACCCGTACCTCCACGCTGACGCTCAAGGTGGGTCCACATACCGGCCAGGCGGGGCAACATATACTCATACTGCGCCAGCTGCACCTGCGTCTTGGCGTAGGCCGTACGGGCGCGCGACATAAAGATGTCGAGGATTAATCGTGTGCGGTCCAGCAGACGGCAGGGCATCACCTTCTCGATGTTGCGAGTCTGCGAGGGCGAGAGCTCGTCGTCGAAGATCACAACGTCGATCTCATTCTCGGCACAGTAGGCCGCAATCTCCTCCAGCTTACCCGGGCCGACGTAGATGCGTGACGAGGGCTGCGGCAGACGCTGTGTGAAGCGGCGCACGGTCACGATATCGGCCGTCTCGGCCAGAAACTCCAGCTCGGCAAGGAACTCCTCGGCCTGCTCGACGGGTTGTCCATCACGAATGACAGCTACCACCACGGCACGTTGGCGCAGATCCTGCTCCTCGGGCTGCGGGGTGCTCTTATCACTCTTAGTTTTAACCATACCTATATAGATAAAAAAAGTATCCCGCATCGAAAGGGTACGGGATACTCTGTATTAGATACTAAGAATTAGTTCTGAATGGTGAATACTACAGGCAAAGTGTACTTTACACGTACGGGCTTGTTACTCTGCATACCCGGCTCCCACTTGGGTGAGTTGCCTACCACGCGGGTAGCCTCCTCAGCGAGTGAACGGTCGGGAGACTGGAGAACCTGAATGTTGGTTACAGAACCATCACGCTCAACAACGAACGAAAGGGTTACACGACCTGAGATACCGTTCTCCTGTGCGATCTGGGGGTAACGAAGACGACCCTGAACCCAGTTACGGAACTGGTTCAAATCACCACCACGGAAGGTAGGCATCTTCTCTACCTTGATGAAGGGCTGATCCTCCTCGATCTCCTCCTCCTCTACCTCAACTACGGTAGTCTCGATCTCCATATCCTCGCTCAACTCGTCGAAGAATGAGATCTCGGTGGTGATCTTAGAGTCGTTGGTAACGATGTCGAGAATGTCGTTGAAGACCTTGATCTCGATCTTCTTGGGAGCCTCAGGTGGCTTCTGCTCGTTACGGGTAATCTCGGTAATCTCCTCCTCAATGGGGGCGTACTGCAAGTCGACCTGCTCGATACGATACTCCTTCGGAGCGTAAAGGAATGCGCCGATGGTGATCAACAACGAGATAATCAGACCGATCTCAAGGAACAGACCTTTGAAATTCTGAAGGTCAGCCTTAGGTGATTTTTTAATCTGCATACTGTTGTAGTTTTTATTTTTAATTTAATTTGTTCGCTTTAAGTTGGGCCCCAAAAGGGCATACCCGCAGTTGTTTGGGCAAATATAATGATAAAAATCCAAAAAATAATGCACATCGAAGAAAAATCTTCAATTTTTTTTTACT
>JAFOEH010000007.1 GCA_017380275.1 Alistipes sp. | reverse complement strand
GTAACAAACTTTCTTTTAGTAACCAACCAAATAAAACGAAATCGTATGAAACAGATTGAAAAAATCGCTGCTGGCGCAGGTTATTCGTGCATCTCGGTAGGTAAGATGGCCGAGCTCTCGGAGCACGTTCTCTCGCTGGGCCCCGAGGTACAGATCCCGGGTAAGGTATTTGCTGGCGCAGCGCTTGGCACCACGGGTGCCGAGTTCTCGTTCCAGAGTTTTCCCGTAGGCGCAGAGACAGGTTTTCTGCATACTCACTCAACGCACGAGGAGCTCTACTTCTTCCTCAAGGGCGAGGGCCAGATGCAGGTCGATGGCGAGATTATCCCCGTTGCGGAGGGTAGCGTAGTGAAGGTTGCGCCCGCGCCGAAGCGTTCGGTTCGCAACACCGGCAACGAGCCTCTGGTGATGCTCTGCATCCAGTACAAGGAGAACTCGTTTACGGCCGAGGATGCTACCGATGGCGAAATCTTGGCCGAGCCCGTAGTGTGGTAGTGTAAAACTCAGAAAATTAAGGAGTCTGTCCAACAGGGATGTTGCGACAGCCTCTTTCTTTACTTGGAGTTGTATAACAAGAGGGATTTTAAGGCTTGCGAAGCCCGAAAAGCGCAGTTTACTCGGCGTAAATGAGCATTTGAGGGCGAGTATAACGCAAAAATCACCTTGTTAGACAACTTCTTTTTTTATATATTTGTGAAAACAACACCTAAACACAATATCCTATGAAAAAATCGACTCTATTTTTTAGCCTCGCCGCCGCGATGCTATCTTCGGCTTGCTCATCGGGCGAGGATTGGCAGTCGCTTCTGGATAAGGATCTGTCGCATTGGCGCGTATATCAGAGCTACCAGCACACCAACGATTTTCGTGGCCGCGCACCCGTTGATGCCGAGGGCGAGAAGATTGCCCCCATCGGCTACGACAAGAATCTCTACGACCTCTTCACCGTTAGCGAAGAGGCAGGCGAGCCCGTTCTGCGCGTGAGTGGCGAGACCTACGGCTGCGTGATCTCGAACCAGAGCTACCGTAACTACCATCTGCGCCTGCAGGTCAAGTTCGGTCAGAAGCGCTGGGAGCCCCGCTTGGAGAAGGCGCTCGACTCGGGCCTGCTGTACCACTCGGTGGGCGACGCGGGCGTCGATTACTGGCTCTCGTGGATGCGCTCGTTCGAGTTTCAGGTGATGCAGAGCGGCACGACGGAGGGTAACAGCGGCGACTTCTGGTCGATCGCGGGCACCAAGGCCGACATCAAGATTTCACAGCCCGACCCCGAGAAGCGCACCTACTACTACGACCCCGAGGGCGAGTGGCTGACGGTCGGCAGTCGCGGCGTGACGAACTTCTGCGGCACAGAGGATCACAACTCACCCGAGGGCGAGTGGACCACCCTTGAGCTGATCTGCTACGAGGGACAGAGCGTGCATATCGTCAATGGCGAGGTGGTGATGGCGCTCAAGAACCTGCGCTACACCGATAAGGGCGAGGATAAGCCTCTCGTTGAGGGCCGCCTGCAGCTGCAGAGCGAGGCTGGCGAGGTATTCTACAAGGGAATCGAGATTCGCCCGCTGGAGCAGATGCCCGAGAAGTATGTTCCTTATTTTCAGTAACAAAAAAGGTGTCCAATAATCGGACACCTTTTTTTGTTTAATCATCTAATGTTACTTGAACAGCTTGGGAGCAAACTCCTTCAGGCAGCGG
>JAFOEH010000324.1 GCA_017380275.1 Alistipes sp. | reverse complement strand
TCACTGCTCAGGCCCATAAAATACCTCGCCAGCGACGACTTTCGACTCCGCTTTCAGAAGTGGCGCACACTCTTCGTGGCCGATTCTCGATTGGGTCGTTACCTACTGCACAGGAAATACAACTCTCCAACCGAGCATCTCGAGTTGGAGGCATTCGGTATGAAGTTCTCCTCACCCGTAGGTTTGGCCGCAGGTTACGACTCCGATGGCCGAATGATCGATGCAATGGAGGCTACGGGATTTGGATTCGTGGAGGTGGGATCGATAACAGCACAACCACAGCAGAGAGGCACATTTCCTTCGCTCTACCGACTTGAGAACGACCGTGCGTTGCTCTACAATGGCGAGTTTGAGAGTTGTGGTTTAGAGCACACCATCGAGAATATCAAGCGCCATAACACCCGCATCGTGGTGGGATGCAATATCGCAAAGAGCGCCACGACAGCTGCCGAAGATGCACCGCTGGAGTACTTGCGACTGTTCCGTCCGCTCTATCAGTATGCCGACTACTTTACAGTCAATATCTGCTGCAACACTTCAAGCAATGTATATACCCCCAGCGACCGCGAGGAGGTGATGGCGATTCTGAAGCCGCTGTTTGAGTTCCGTCGCGGTCAGAATCAATATCGCCCCATACTGCTGAAGATCTCGCCCGATCTAACGGACGAGCAGATCGACACGATGACCGATATTATGCTCGACACGCCACTCGACGGCATTGTCGCTTGCGGTGGCACGACGGGACGTTACGGGCTGGAGCGTTCGGCTGCAAAGATACATACGTTAGGCCGACAGCCGGGAACGATAAGCGGCAAACCCCTAAAAATAAGATCAATAGATATTGTGCGTCGCATCTACGAACGTTCGAAGGGCACCTACCCTATCATCGGCTGTGGAGGTATTTCAACACCTGACGATGCGTTGGAGATGATTAATGCAGGCGCTACGCTGGTTCAGATTGGAACAGAGTATATTTACGGCGGAGGCGAGTCGGTGCGCAACATCAACGAGGGACTGAACGAGCGCCTCAGAAAGGGCAAGGCCAAACAAAACAAAGAATAAGATGATTAGAGCAACAATTATAACAATCGGCGATGAGATACTCATAGGACAGATCGTCGATACCAACTCCGTAAGCATAGCCAAACACCTCAACCGTGCTGGCATAACCGTCGTGGAGAAGCTCTCCATCGGCGACGATGCCCATCAGATCGAGCAGACGCTAAAGCGTGCCCACGCGCAGAGTGAGGTGGTTATCATTACGGGAGGTTTGGGACCCACGAAGGACGACATTACCAAACATACGCTGGCGCGAATCTTCCACTCGCCGATGCACGAGGACAAGGCCGTTGCCGAGCACGTTCGTACGATGCTCGAAAAGCGCGGCATAAAGTTCAACGAGCTGAACCGCTCGCAAGCCTTAGTGCCCGACTGCTGCACCGTGCTTTTCAACTATCACGGCACAGCCCCGGGAATGTGGTTCGATGGCGAGGATGGAGGCGTTACAATCTCGCTTCCGGGCGTACCCTTCGAGATGGAACATCTGATGGAGGATGCGGTTATGCCGCGTCTGAAGAGCCACTTCGCTTTGCGTGCAAATGTGCATCGCACGATGATCACGTCGGGCCTTCCGGAATCGATGCTTGCCGAGCGAATCGAGGAGTGGGAAGATGCATTGCCTGAGGGTGTTAAGCTGGCTTATCTACCTGCACCTAATGTTGTTCGACTGCGTCTGTCGGCCTACGATCAGGAGGATGGCGAGGCTACACGCGAGAAGATTGATGAGTTGTTTAAGCAACTTTACGATATTATCCCCGGCCACATCGTAGGCTATGAGGACGCATCAGTGCAGGCTCTCGTTCACGATATGCTGATCGAGCGTGGGCAGACACTCGCCGTTGCGGAGAGTTGTACGGGCGGAGAGATTGCATCGCGCTTTACGGCTATGGCGGGTGCTTCGGCTTATCTCCTCTGCGGTGTTGTGGCGTATGCCAACGAGGCAAAGGTATCGATTCTCGGAGTCGATGCAGCCGACATTGAGCGTTACGGGGCTGTGAGCGAACAGGTGGCACGTCAAATGGCTGAGGGCGCACGCCGCATATCGGGTGCCGACTACGCCATCGCCACAACGGGTATTGCAGGGCCATCGGGTGGCTCGGTCGAGAAACCCGTCGGCACGGTGTGGATGGCCGTTGCAACCCCGACCGAGACGGTTGCCGTAATGCGGCCTTCCGGAACGGACCGAGGCCAGATTGTAAATCGCGCATCGGCTTACGCCATCGAATTGCTATACAAGCAATTAACTCACAAATAATGCTGACTACTAACTAAAAACCGATATATATGAAAAAACTTCACCTATTTACTCTGCTCGGCTCGTTGCTTCTGCTCACATCGTGTGGCGTGGGAGTTAAGGAGGGCCCGAGCGCACTTCGGGTGGCTGCATTGGAGGAGCCTACGGCTATCGATGCGGCAACGCCCGACTTCTCGTGGATGATGACCTCGTCGAAGGCTGGCATTGCCCAACAAGATTACCGCATCGTGGTGGCTACCGACCCATCGATGCAGAATGTTGTGTGGGATAGTGGCACGGTTGCATCCGATGAATCTACGGGAATACTCTATGGCTCAACGGGTAAGGCCGAGGCGCTGAAGCCCGAGACCGACTACTTCTGGCAGGTGAGCACAACCGACAATTACGGCAAACAGCGCACAGCCTCATCAACATTCTCGACAGGGCTTATGAATCCGACGCTCGCAGCGTGGTCGGGAGCAAAGTGGATAGGTAGTACCGAGATGACTCTCGATGCAGCCTCGGCGATGATGTTCAACATCTCAACCAAGATGCGCATCATCGAGGGCACCAAGGCCTCGCTCATCTTTGGAGCCAACGACTTCCGCCTTGGCGACAAGTTCCAGAATGTGGGCAACGTCGAGGGCGAAAACTACATCCGTCTGGAGGTTGATATTGAGGGTGCAGGCAAGGCCGAGGGTGCGAAGATCAACATCTATCGCGTCGGTTATGCCAAGGGTGACA
This sequence comes from Alistipes sp., assembly GCA_017380275.1. Next base: position 26 of record JAFOEH010000324.1, on the reverse strand, counting down.
GCGCCGAGAAGCCTTTTCTCACTATC
>JAFOEH010000323.1 GCA_017380275.1 Alistipes sp. | reverse complement strand
GTCTTTGAGTTGGTGAGCGCCTACTCTACATTCGTTAACGAGGGTGTGCATATCGATCCTATTTTCGTAACGCGAATTGAGGATCGTCAGGGTAACCTCATTTCGAGTTTCATCCCGCAGTCGCACGACGCTGTAAATAAACATACTGCCTACACGATGCTCACAATGCTCCAGCGTGTTATCACCGCCGGAACGGGAGGCCGCCTCTCTTGGCAGTTTGGCTTCGATAATATGGATATCGGCGGTAAGACAGGTACCTCGAACGAGAACCGCGATGCGTGGTTTATGTGCGTTACGCCTACGCTGGTGGCCGGTTCGTGGGTTGGTGGCGAGGATCAGTCGGTACACCTGAAGGCGCAGGGCGAGGGTAGTGTGATGGCTCTCCCGATCGTGGGCGAGTTCCTTAAACGCTCGTACGACGATCCCCATCTGGGTCTTAGTCGCAATGCCAAGTTCTCGCGTCCCGAGGGCTGGGTGTCGTACGATTGCCCTAAGGATGTGATGCCCGACGAGAGTGAGGTGCAGCAAGCAGCCGAGCCCGACGAATTCTTTGATTAACGACAACAACTAAAGGTTATTAGGATATGAAAATTGCTATTGTAGGTGCCTCTGGCGCCGTAGGTCAGGAGTTTCTGACCATTCTCAATGAGAGAACAGATTTCCCCATCGACGAGCTCTTGCTGTTTGGCTCGGAGCGTAGTGCGGGAACGAAATATATGTTCCGAGGCAAGGAGGTTGAGGTCAAGCTCTTGCAGCATAACGACGATTTCAAGGGTGTCGATATCGCCCTCACGTCAGCCGGAGCATCTACTTCGAAGGAGTTCTGGCAGACCATCACCAAACACGGCACGCTGATGATCGATAACTCGTCAGCCTTCCGTATGGATGAGGATGTGCCCCTGGTTGTACCCGAGGTCAATGCCGAGGATGCGCTCAACACTCCCCGCAACATTATCGCCAACCCCAACTGCACGACGATTCAGATGGTCGTGGCACTGAACGTAATTGAGAAGCTCTCGCACATCGAGACCGTACACGTGGCAACTTACCAGTCGGCGAGTGGTGGCGGTGCGCAGGCTATGGCCGAGCTGAAGCACCAGTACGAGCAGATTGTGGCGGGCGAGGAGCCTACCGTTAAGAAGTTTGCCCACCAGCTGGCCTATAACGTGATTCCCCATATCGACGTCTTCACCGATAATGACTACACTAAGGAGGAGATGAAGATGTTCAACGAGACTCGCAAGATTATGCACTCTGATATTCGTGTGGCTGCAACCTGCGTTCGCGTACCCGTTATGCGCGCCCACTCGGAGAGCATCTGGCTCCGCACCGAGCGCAAGGTGTCGGCTGCTGAGGCTCGCGCTGCATTCGCCGCAGCCGAGGGCGTGGTGCTTGTGGATGAGCCCGCCGAGAACAAGTACCCTATGCCTTTGTTTATCGCCGGTAAGGATCCCGTCTATGTAGGCCGCATCCGCGAGGATCTGGCTGAGGATCGAGGCCTCTCGTTCTGGTGCGTTGCCGACCAGATCAAGAAGGGTGCCGCCCTTAACGCCGTTCAGATTGCCGAGTGGATCATCAAGAACCGCAAGTAATCCAACCCTAATCCAAATAAAAAGCGAGACCCTCGGGCCTCGCTTTTTTATTTGAGTAGTAGTGTTGTTAGCTCCTCTACCGTGTCGGCGATGTGATCAGCACCCGCCTGCTCCAGCTCCTCGCGTGAGCGGAAGCCCCAGCTGACACCTACCGAGCGGATGGCTGCGTTGCGTGCCGTCTGTATATCTACCGCCGAGTCGCCCATCATCGTGCAGTTTTTGCGCTCGACGCCCGCCTTTTCGATAATCATATCGACGAGTGCCGTATCGGGCTTTAGGGGCACACCTTCGCGGTTGCCGCAGATCTCAACCCACTCGATCGTGGGGAAGAACTTACGAATCAGCTTCTCCGTTCCTGCCTGAAACTTATTCGACGCAACGGCCAGCTTCGCACCCTTCGTCTGCAGCTGCTCTACAAGTTCCACCATACCCTCATATGGCACCGTGTGGTTATCGATGTTGTCGATGTAGAACTCCACAAAGTCGCGTCGCGCCGCCTTGACGTACTCCTCCGTGCGCAGCTCCTCGGGCAGGGCGCGTTCGACAAGTCGCATAATGCCGTTGCCCACGAACGTACAATACTCCTCATACGAGTGTGTCGGTAGGCCACGCAACGATAGCATATGGTCACAACCGACAGCCAGGTCGCCGATGGTGTTCAGCAGCGTGCCGTCAAGATCAAATATTATCAGTTGATTCTCCATTTTCGTTGATTTTGAATATCTTGTATCCTATCGTTGCCATCAGTATCGACATCAGCGGACTCACGATATTGAATATGCAGTAGGGTAGGTACGTTAGCGTTGCCACGCCCAGCACGGTCGATTGCGCCATACCGCACGAGTTCCACGGAATCAGCACCGATGTTACCGTCGCCGAGTCCTCGACGCTTCGGCTCAGCAGACGACGCTCCAGGTGGCGATCGTCATAGAGGCGGCGGAAGAGGTTACTCGTCAGGATGATCGAGATGTATTGGTCGCCCGTCGTAAGGTTGAAGAAGATTCCCGAGCATACGGTTGAGCCCACGACACTCACCGTGCGACGAGCCATACGCACAAAGATCTGCGTAATTGACGAGAGCATACCGCTGCCATACATTACACCTCCGAAGCACATAGCACAGATAATGAGCCAGACGGTATTCATCATTCCGCCCATACCTCGGGTTGCCACCAACTCGTTCAGCAGCGCATTGCCCGTCTCTACCGATGTTTCCGATGTGGCGGCGATGATGATTGCCTTAATTGATGTTAGAGCCGAAGCACCGCCATCGCCTGTTATCGCTAATACTATTTCGGGCTGGAAGATAATCATCGCAATGGCTGCTACGGCTGCCGATGCAAAGAGCGTGATGATTGCGGGCAGACGTTTGACGATAAGCACACCCGTAATCATAGGCACGATGAGTAGCCACGGCGTGATGTTGAACGTCGCACCCAGCGCCTGCTCTATAGCTGCGGTGTTGGCCTCGGCTGCGGGCGAGTTAGTAAGACCTGTGATGCAGAACACCGTAAGGGCAATTACCATCGCCGGTGTTGTGGTGATCATCAGGTACTTTATATGCTTGAAGATGGGGACCTCCGAGGTTGATGAGGCCAGAACGGTTGTGTCGCTCATCAGCGAGATCTTGTCGCCGAAGTATGCACCCGAGATGATCGCTCCCGCCACCCATCCATCCTCAAATCCGAGTGCGCGACCAATGCCGAGCAGCGCTACACCGATCGTTGCGACCGTCGTCCACGACGATCCCGTCAGCAACGAGATAATGGCACAGATGATGCACGATGCGGGCAGGAATATCGAGGGGTGGAGAATCTTCAGTCCGTAGTAGATCAGCGTAGGTATCACGCCGCTTGCCATCCACGTTCCCGCGATAGCACCGATCAGAAGCAGAATCAGCAGCGCAGGTGTTGCGTTGCGCATATTCTCCACGAATGCCTCCTCCAACTGCTGCCACGAGCAGCGGTAGATGCCGATTGCCATTGCCGTACATACGGCTGAGGCCGTCAGTAGCGAGATTTGGCTTCCTCCAGCTATGGAGTCGCCGCCGAAGAGTTTTATCGTGAGTGCCAGAAATACCACCAACACCGCAAGTGGGATGATTGACATCAGGACTGAGGGTTGGCGCGAAGGTCGGTTATTGCTCATAATGATTTTTTTTGATCGGACAAAGATACATAAAACATATCAAACAGCGCCCATATAT
>JAFOEH010000322.1 GCA_017380275.1 Alistipes sp. | reverse complement strand
TGAACTCATCGAAGGTAAGAAGCGAGGGTGTGGTCTCGGTAGGCTTGGTGAAGTTCATCACGAGCGATACCAAGGGGCGAGTCTCCACGCCATCGACAATCTTCGCACCGCGGAACTCGGTCATCCAAGCACCTGAGCTCTTCGACGCACGGGGGAAGAAGTCGAGGTAGAGGACAGCCAGAAGCTCCTTCTTATCGTACACCTCGTAAGCCTTAACATCGGGATGATATACCTGAATATTCTCGGCAGGAGTGAAGGTGATGCCGTAGAGCTTCTCAGCCAGCAGGAATACACCTTTGATGACGTTGTCGAGCTGCAGGTAAGGCTTCACCTGCTCATCGTCGATAGCATACTTCTCAGACTTATACTTCTCTGTGTAGTAAGCCCAATCCCAGGGCATTACATCACCCTTGTGGCCCTTCGACTGTGCGTACTCGTTAATCATCGAGTAGTCCTTGCGGCCATACTCAAGAGTCGAGGTGCGAAGCTCCGAGAGGAATGAATTTACATTATCGGCGCTCTCGGCCATACGCTCCTCCAGGGTAAAGTCGGCGTGAGTATTGTAGCCCAACAAGTTAGCAATCTTCATACGCAACGTAGTGATATTACGGATGATCTGCGTGTTATCGAACTCACCGCCGAGTGCGCGTGAGTTGTATGCACGATAGAGTTTCTCCTTGATATCACGCTGTGACGAATAGGTCATAAAGGGACCATAGCTCGGAGCCTTGAGTGTCACGGTCCAACCCTTCTCGCCACGAGCCTTAGCCTCGGCAGCCAAACCCTCCTTAACGAAGTCGGGAAGCTCGGCTACCTGAGCGGGGTTAGTGATGTTGATTGCAAAGGCGTTGGTTGCAGCGAGTGCATTCTGACCGAAGATCAGCGTTGCCTCCGAGAGCTCCGATGAGTACTTACGATACTCCTCCTTCTTATCGTCAGCAAGTGCTGCACCTGAACGCGAGAAGCTCTTGTAGGTATCCTCCAGCAACTTCACATCGACATTCGACAAACCGCGACGCGAACCCTCATAGACAGTCTTAACACGCTCGAAGAGCTGGGGATTGAGCGACACGTCATTGCTCAACGCTGTAAGCTTGGGCTGGACACGCAGAGCGATTGCATCCATCTCGTCTGAAGTGTCAGCCTCGCGCAGGTTGTAAAACAAGCCCATAATACGATTCAGCAGCGCACCCTGACGCTCCATAGCCACGATCGTATTCTTGAACGTAGGCTCGGCAGGGTTATTCACGATGGCATCGATCTCGGCACGCGATACGGCGATGGCCGTCTCGATAGCGGGCTCGTAATGCTCGATCTTTATATCGTTAAAGGGAGGTGTGGCGTGAGGGGTAGTCCACTCGGCCAACAGAGGATTTGAGGTGTCAATCTCGGGAAGGACAGCAACGGGCATCTCGTCGCCCCCGCAGCCTGCCATCAATGCACTGAAAGTCATAATAAATAAAAGTTTTTTCATCGTTACAAATGTTATATGGTTTCTTAATTACTTTCTGTTGGGTTCTCCGCCGCCGCCAACGAATCGGCCTCGGCCTGAAGACGTGCCGCCTCGCGCTCACGACGCGAACGCTCGGCACGCTGACGTGCTGCCTCGCGGGTATCGACACGGGGAATATCCACAATCTGCTCCGGCTCCTCCTCGACAATCTCCTCCGCCACGGCCAATCCGCGAGCAATGAGCATAGCCTGCTTGTCGGGATCGTCACCTCGGAATGCGCGATACATATCCATACCGTCCCTCTCGCCACCACGCGAAAGAATCTCGCGGCGGAAACGCTCGGCCGTAACCTTGTCGAACAGATCGCCACTCTCGACAAATGCCTGGAAGGCATCCTTATCGAGCACCTCGGCCCAGATGTAGAAGTAGTAGCCTGCGGCATAGCCGCCATCGAAGATGTGGCCGAAGATGGGATAGTGATAGCGAGGCTCAATCTGCGGGATAAGACCGCGTTTCTCGACCAAAGCCTCACGC
>JAFOEH010000321.1 GCA_017380275.1 Alistipes sp. | reverse complement strand
GCGCGGTAGTACTCACCGATGGTCATACCCGTATAAACCGATGCCTCACGCGCTGCCACGGGCATATTCGAGGTGTTACAGATGATGATCGTACGCTCCATCAGCTTGTGGCCCGTACGCGAGTCGATCAACTCGGGGAACTCGGCGAAGATCTCCACAACCTCGTTAGCACGCTCACCGCACGCTACGATGATGATCACGTCAGCCTCGGCCTGCTTAGAGATGGCGTGCTGAAGCACCGTCTTACCAGCACCGAACGGGCCGGGGATAAATCCCGTACCACCCTCAGCCAGCGGGTTGAACGTATCGATAGCACGCACACCCGTCTCCATAACGCGCGAGGGACGCGGCTTCTCGTTGTAGCAACGCACGGCCTGCTTCACGGGCCAACGCTGCACCATCGTCACGTTATACTCGTTGCCATCCTTGTCGGCCAATACTGCAATCGTATCGGTAACCTTATATTTACCGGCTGCAACCAAACTCTTCACCGTATATGAACCCTGCATAATGAAGGGCACCATAATCTTGTGGTCAACCCACTGCTCCTTAACCTGTCCGAGCCAGTGGCCTGCCGTAACCTTATCACCCACCTTGGCCAGAGGGGTGAAATCCCACTCACTATCGAAGTCGATGGGGTCGGTGATCGAGCCACGCTCGATGAACAGACCATCCATACGCTCCAAGTCGTTCTGCAGACCGTCGTAGTTACGCGAGAGCAGACCCGGCGCCAGAGTAGCCTCAAGCATATGGCCGAGGAACTCCACCTTATCGCCGATCTTCAAGCCACGCGTACTGTCGTACACCTGCACATAGGCATCATCGCCTATGACCTTGATGACCTCGGCCATCATTCGGACATCACCGCAATATACATAGCAGATCTCGTTCTGCCCCACCGCACCGTCGGCCTTAACGATCACGATGTTCGAGATGATACCGTTTACACGTCCTAAAGTTTTCATTTATGTAGTTTTTATTGTTTATTTTATCAGTTCCTTGCTATCCAGCTCGGTCATAATACGATCCAGCATAGCGCGACCGCGCTTGGGATCGAGCAGCGACCAGCGCGCTACGATATTGATCTTGACCAGATATGAGAGTATAGCATTGATGTTAAAGTAGTCCGACGAAGCCAGCTCGCCCGCGTGCTCCCAGCGAATCAGGTCGATCTTGTGCTCCTTCTCGACCATATTCTGTTCGTCGTTCACAGCCGCCAGAATGGCGTCCACATAGGTCAGCTCGCCGCGCAGACCAAAGTCCGCAGCCGACGAACGCTGCAACTGCGCCACAACATCACCCTTGCCAACCGTCACGCTATCCACGCGACGATCCTTCGAACGAGCCACCGCTGCCGCTGCTACGTTGCGCAGCGTACGGTCGAACTCGGACCACTGACGCACGAAGCGCGACTTTGAACGGGCGCACTCCTCGTAGTATGCGGTCAAAAGCGCGCGCTCGAAGCCGAGCGATAGATCCACGCCCTCGGTCTCCTCGCTCTCCGTTGCGGCGTAGTCCTTCAGCACCTTAGCCATTGCCTTGGGCAGGGCTTGGGGCGAGGCCATCTCCTGCTCAAGCTCCTCGGCGGGGATATTACCCAGAGGATTGTAAGCGGAGCGTCCGGCACGCAGAGCTATGATGTTTTCGCAGTCGTAGTAGCCATAGAGCAGACGCACCGCCTCGGCATCGCCCGACGATACCTCCTCGAGGATCTCGGCGATGATCTCGCGTGCGTTGAAGCCCTTGGTATCGCTATCGAGTGCATACTCGCGCAATCCGGCTACCAGACAATAATAATTCTTCTCGAACATTAGATTTAAGCCTTAAAGAGGAGTTGAGCAACTTTTTCGCGCAGATAACCGCCGAGCAGAGCCTCGACGCTCTCGTCAGAGAACGAGATGTAGTATCCGCCACCCTTCTCGCCTACCTTGAAGCCACTCTTCACATCAGCCGAGAAACCTACCTCGATACCCTCGGCGAGCAGAGCCTTTGCCGAAGCCTCGATAGCCTCGCCCAGCTCGGCCTTCTTTGCCTCGGGCAGCAGAGCCGACAACTCAGCCTTAGCACCGTTGTTCCAGCCCTTAGCTACGGCCAGCAACATATCTTTAATAAATGAAGGATCAAGATTTGCGCTCTTAACAGCAGCACCGGTCGATTTTGCCACAACCAAAGTCTCAATCTCAGACTTGATCTTTGCCACAGCCTGCTTGCCCGCTAGCGAGATTTCGGTCATCGCATTCTTCTCCATATCGGCAGCCTTATCCTCTGCAGCTGCGAGAATCTGCTTAGCCTTTGCCTCAGCCTCAGCCACGATCTGTTGAGCTTTGTTCTTCGCTTCAGCCACTAAGTTGTCAGCCTCAGCGCGACCCTTCTCCAAGCCCTCTTGAAAAAGGCGGTCGGTAAGTTCTTGAAGTTTTGAATTTGCCATATTAGTTCATTATGTTAGTTTTAGTTTTTTCGGTTCAGGTTGGCCTTTATGCGACAAATATGTCATTTATATTCCCAATGACGACACAACACTTTGCGCAAAGTAAATTTTCCTTACAAAGTTAGGATAACTTCTTCATACATCCAAAATTTAAAACCACTTTTTTACCCCCAATTTGAAAAAATAACATACATTATACACCTTATTGACCATTTGGCAGAAAAGCCGATATGGCATAAATATCGGATTATTTTGCATAATATTTAACTTCCTGCATAGAGCCGAGCATACAATCATATAATATAAATAGTATCATAAAAAAAATTGTCCCAACCCTGCGGTTAGGACAACTTTCACTATCTAAAAAAGATTTTACATCGGCTGATGCTCGGGGCGCAACAGATCCTGAACAACCTTTACAGGTGAGAAGGTGGTGATGGGCACCTCAACAAGCACCGTATTCCACTTGGCCATCGCACCGTTCCACAATCCAGGCAACTCCTGCGCACGCAGATCGCGGCCGCCGCTCGACTTCGACGAGATGAAGCCCGTCGAGGGATCGGTATATTTCGTCAGATCGAACTTCTCGCCACTTACACTCTTCACACCGCAAACCAAATCCACGGGATTGAAGTGCGTAGCTGACTTCATCAAGTGCATATCCTCGGGAGCGATCTGGCTCGACTCGGCAATCTGTAACGACTCGGTGCCGTCGCCACCATCAACCCAGAACGGACCACCGCCCGGCTCACCCTGATTGCGCACCACGCCGCAGACACGGATGGGACGGTTCAGTACCGCCTTCAACGTATCGGCACAGCAGTTTTCGGGCAACTTCACGCACAAACGCTCCTCAACAAAACGGACGATAGGCTCAAGGTTGCTTTCGCCAGCCTCCAGCGCCTTCAGATAGTCAAATGCCTGCGCCTGCAACTCAAGCAGAACGCCAGCCAGCGCCTTCTTATATTTAACGGTATCGCCACGACGTTCGTCGGTGGTTACATTGTCGATATTCTTAACGAAGATAATATCGGCATCGATATCGTTCAAGTTCTCAATCAACGCACCGTGACCTGCGGGACGGAAGAGCAACTTGCCCTCGTCGGTGCGGAAGGGTGTGTTGTCGGGATTTACGGCGATTGTATCGGTCGAAGGCTTCTGTACCGAGAACGACACATTATATTTAACACCGAAGCGCTCCTCATAGTAGGGCTGCGTTGCACCCAGAACATCCCAGAAGCCGCCCATATGCTCGGCCGAGACGGTGAAGTGGATAAACACCTCGTCGCCCGAACGTGCGTAGAGTGCACCCTCAACCAGATGCTCCTCAACAGCCTTGCGATTACCCTCGGGGTATGAGTGGAATGTCACCAGGCCCTTAGGCTTCGAGCCATAGTTAAGACCTGTCTTCACGATTGACTCGACGATCTCCTCATCGGGCGAATCGGGCATAATATACTCCGAGAGTTCGGGCCAGAAGGCAAAGCGCTCGATATTATCGAGTAACTTATCAATACCGGGCGTGCGCTTGTCGTCGTTCACATACTCGAATAGCTCCTTGAACATTCGCGTAGCGGCACCCGATGCGGGCACAAACTTAACCACCTTCGCCGTTGCTGCTGCAGCCTCATAGCGAGCCTCGGCACGCGCAATAGTCTCCTCATCGAGAACCAGCACGCCATCGCCTGCGGCGGCTGCGCGCACAATCTTCAGATAGGGGAAACCCTGACGGAAATTTTCGATCTGCTGCTCCACCTGAGCCACGCTCAAACCGTGCTGTTCGATCTGCTGTAAATCTTCTTTGGTAAACATAACCTTTGGTTTTTATATATTTTACTTACATCTACATTCATAGTACGACGGAAGTTCATTGTGCAATGAACCTAAAAATTATCCAAATTTACGAAATATTTTCTAACTTTGTCGCATATAGCGACTTTTTTTAATCCGACCGCAACCGCAATTAATACAAAAACACACAAATATGAGACATCTTACACTTCTTTTGGCGGCCCTTTTCGCCGCAATCGCAGCACACGCCGAGCCGTTGTGGATGCGTTATCCAGCAATCTCACCCGACGGTGAGAAGATTGCCTTTACATATAAAGGTAGCATCTACGTTGTCCCCTCAGCTGGAGGTCAGGCAACCCGACTCACCACCACCGAGTGCCACAACTCGCTACCCGTATGGTCGCCCGACTCAAAGTCTTTGGCCTACGCCAGCGACCGCTACGGCAACTACGACATCTTCATAGTTTCGGTTGATGGTGGTCAGCCCACACGTCTTACCACCCACTCAGCAAAGGAGGAGCCCTATGCCTTCTCTAACGATGGCAAGAAGGTATATTACGGTGCTTCGATCTCCGATCCCGCCACGAGTGCCCTCTTCCCCAAGTCATCGATGGGCGAGCTCTACGCCGTATCGGTAGACGGAGGCCGTCCCGAGCAAGTTCTAGCTACTCCCGCTCAGCTGATCGACTTCAGCCGCGACGGCAAGCGTTTCCTGTATCAGGACCGCAAGGGTGGCGAGGATGATTTCCGCAAGCACCACACCTCATCAATCACACGCGACATCTGGCTCTACGACTCATCATCGCGCAAGCACACGCAGCTCACCGACTGGGCAGGCGAGGATCGCAACCCGATCTACTCAACTGACGAGAAAAGCATCTATTTCCTGAGCGAGCGTGGAGGCTCTTATAACGTATGGTCGATGGGCACCGATGGCAAGAATGCCAAGCAGGTGACCAAGTTCAACACCCACCCCGTACGTTTCCTCTCAATGGCCAAGAACGGCACGCTCTGCTTCGGCTACAACGGCGAGATCTACACTATGGCCACAGGTGGCTCAGCCAAGAAGCTCGGTGTAGATATTATCACCGACGCCCCCACCTCAAAGTCGCAGCTTTTGAACGTCAGCGGCGGTAGCGGCAGCACTCTCTCGCCCGACGGCAAGCAGATTGCCTTCGTATCGCGTGGCGAGATCTTCGTAACGGCTGTCGATTACGCCACAACCAAGCAGATCACCAAGACCGCCGAGTCGGAGTCGTCGCCCTCGTTCGGTGCCGACAACCGCACCTTGGCCTACGCCTCGGAGCGCGACGGCTATTGGAGCATCTATCTCGCATCAATCTCACGCGAGGATGATCCCAACTTCCCCAACGCAACGCTGATCGAGGAGAAGCCCCTGTTCAAGGGCGACAAGATCGACCGCACGGCGCCCAAGTTCTCGCCCGACGGCAAGGAGTTGGCATTTGTTGAGAATCGCGACCGCCTGATGGTTATGGATATGGCTTCGGGCAAGGTACGCCAGATCACCACCGGCGAGCAGCACTACTCGACCACCGGTTCGATGGATTACCACTGGTCACCCGATGGCAAATGGTTCGCCCTGGCCTACACGGGCAACCAGCACGACCCCTACTCTGACATCGGTATTGTCAGCGCTACGGGTGGCCAGATTCACAACCTCACCAACACGGGATACTTCGACGAGTCTCCCGAGTGGGTTCTGGATGGCAACGCTCTGCTCTTCGCTACCGACCGCTACGGTATGCGTAGCCACGCATCGTGGGGCTCGGAGTACGACGTGATGATCATCTACCTGAACCGCGAGGCTTACGAGGTTGCTCAGATGAACAAGGAGGAGTACGAGATCTACAAGGAGGCAAAGAAGAAGGCTGAGGAGGCTGAGAAGAAGGCAGCCGAGGCCGAGAAGAAGGATGACAAGAAGGGCGACAAACCTGCCGAGAAGAAACCCGAGGTTAAGCCCATCACCATCGAGCTGGAGAATATCGAGGAGCGCATCGTTCGCCTCACTCCCAACTCTGGCTCACTGAGCAGCTACACCCTGAACAAGGATGGCGACAAGCTCTACTATATTATCTCTTACGAGGGCCGCAACGATATGTGGGAGATGGATCTCCGCTCACGCGAGAACAAGGCTACACAGCGTGGCGTAGGCGGTGGCTCACTTGCTTGGGACAAGAAGATGGAGAATATGTTCCTGCTGGGCGGCCAGATGAAGAAGTTCAAGGGAGGCGCAGGCAACCCCACACCCATCACCGTTCGTGCCGATATGATGCTCGACAATGCAGCCGAGCGTGACTATATGTTCGACCGCGTATATCGTCAGGAGAAGGCTCGCTTCTACCACACCGATATGCACGGCGTCGATTGGGAGGCAATGCGCGACAACTATCAGCGCTTTTTGCCCCACATCGACAATAACTACGACTTTGCCGAGATGCTGAGCGAGTGGCTCGGCGAGCTGAACGTATCACATACGGGAGGCCGCTACACCCACCCCACCACATCGAGCGATGATCAGACGGCAGACCTGGGTCTCTTCTTCGACCTCAACAGCACGGTCGATGGTCTCCTTATCGAGGAGGTTATCGTAGGAGGTCCCTTCGACAAGGCTTCGTCTAAGGTTAAGGCTGGCGACATTATCGAGTCGATCGATGGTCAGAAGATTTCACGCAATACGGACTTCTACCCCGCCCTTAACCGCCGTCAGGGCAAGCGTACGCTCGTCAGCGTATATCGTCCCTCGACCAAGGAGCGTTGGGAGGAGGTTATCCTGCCCATCACGCAGAGCCGCCTGTCGCAGCTGCTCTACAAGCGCTGGGTTAAGCAGCGCGCTGCCGACGTGGAGCGTCTCTCGGGCGGTCGCTTGGGATATGTTCACATCGAGTCGATGGCCGACGGCAGCTTCCGCACGATGTATGCCGACATTCTTGGCAAGTACAACCACTGCGAGGGTATCGTCATCGACACCCGCTTCAACGGAGGTGGTCGTATGCACGAGGATATCGAGATTCTGTTCAGCGGTGAGAAGTACCTCACACAGGTTGT
>JAFOEH010000320.1 GCA_017380275.1 Alistipes sp. | reverse complement strand
GTTGGAGAACAAGCTCAAGGAGCTCAAGCTGAAGGTTAAGTCTCGTCCCGTTGAGATCGGTTACGAGGTACGTTGCCAGACTCCTATCGCTTACGATTTGGTATATTGCTCAGAGTTGGGTATGGGTGTTTACAAGCTCTTCTCAGAGGGTAAGACCGGCTGTATGGTTTACATCTCACAGGATGGTTTCGTATCGCCTCTCTACCTGAAGGATTTGCAGGATCCCACCACTGGCAAGATTCCTCCCCGTCTCGTTAACATCGAGTCTGATAAGATTCAGCAGGTTATCAACAACCTCCTGCACTACGTAACTCCCGAGGATTACGAGGCTGCAAAGGCATACGTTGCTAACCCCGAGGCTTACGACTTCAAGAAGATTTTGGAGTGGTAGTCTAAACAAAATAGAAAAGAGGGTGCCTTTTTCGGGCACCCTCTATTTTTTTTAGAATGGTAGGTGTAACTGCGGATCGGGATAGAGATTTATCACCTCTCGTCCCTTGCGGCGAGCACGAAGTGCTGTGTAGGCCGTGCCGCCATCCCGTCGACCATCCCACCACGCCACAACGAGCGAAGAGTGATCGACCAGATAATCGTTACGACGCATATAGGCTCCCACATTATTCTCGCCCACCACTACCCTACAATCGGCCGCCGCAATGAGCGCATCATATCGCTCGGCATCCTCTCCTCGAAAGAGCGACCGAAACTCGGCAAATGGCTCTACAGCAACCAATTCCACATCCTCGTGCAGGAGTTTATGCTGTACGACAGCCTCGCCAGCCGAAAGATCAAATCCCCACGCCATACCACACAGATAACGTCTCGCGCCCGCGGCATATAGCTCCTCGAGAAGCTGTCGCAGCTCCTCGTCCGCTTCGGATCGGTATGTACGATGGCCCGTGAAGGCAACCGCGATAGACTCTCTATGCATTAGCTCAACAAGTTATCCGTAAAACATAATTTCCGTAAACAAATATAGCTGTTATGGCGCGGATTTTGCAACTTTTCGTAGTGAATTACAAAAATAATTTGCATTATGAAAAATTCTGGTATTTGCACTTTGGTCTCATTTCTGGGCGGTATGTTGGTTGGATCGGTCGTTACGATGCTCGTAACACCGCAGTCGGGACCCGAGTTGCGCACAAAGATTCGCGATTACGTTGATCACGAGGCAGAGAAGATTCGCTGCCACTGCGACGACAAGCAGTAAAAAGTTGTGGGGATGGAGGAGAACACTACACGCAGACATAGCACAATAGCGCCACTATTCTACTTTGTCGCCTCGGCGGCTGCCGCAGCCATACTCTTACTGGCAGCGATAGTGGCAGGGATTACCGAAATTGTGGGGTCGGCCACCTGGGCGACGCTCATCGTGGGTGGGTTCTTCCTCTTCGTTGCGTGGCTTACGTATGTGCTGGCGGTACGTCGTGTGATCGATGATATCCGCGACCGTCTCGACACGATTTACGATGTGGCCAACGCGGCTCGCAACGCCTACCGTATGGCTATGCACCTCACCCGCAACGTGCTGGATGAGATTATGCGTAAATGATCGCGCAAGAGGGTGTCTGACTTCGAGTTAGCACCCTCGTTTTTTTACACAAAAAAAGAGATTGCCGCAATGGCAACCTCTTTTCGTTTATTATCTTTCCCTGAAGTTGTATAACGAGAGGGGGGAGATCAATTAAAACTGCTCCTGCACCTCAGAAATTAGGGTAACATCCTCGGCTGTTGAGTTCAGTACATACGCCTCAGCACCAATGATATAGCTCTCGGTGAGCTTAGCAAAGAGCTTTGCATCCGAAGCGTACTCCTCCACCTGCGATGCCTGCTGTGCCAACAGGTAGGTGATGATGATATGGCCTACACTCTCCACCAGACGACGCGCGTGGAAATCCTTGAACTGCGGAGCATCCTTGCTAATCGTCTCAACGTGCTCGACCATAGCCTCAACGCGTGCGCGCAGAGCCTTCAGCTTCTCAACAACGGGCTGCATAGCCTCGGTGTACTCCTGCTCCTCGTATCGCGCGATCTGCTCCATAAAGGTGCCCTTCGTAACGCCATTGATGGCAGCCACGACCTGCAACTGCGACGTACCCTC
>JAFOEH010000319.1 GCA_017380275.1 Alistipes sp. | reverse complement strand
GGTTGCAGTTTCTCCGGCAGTCAATCCCGTTACAGCTCCTGTTTTGGAATTGACAGAGACGACTGATGGCTTATCCGTGCTCCAATCTATCGTCTGATCGAACATCCACAAGCGTGACGGCTATTACTATCTTTTCGCCTCTACGGGTAGCTGCTGCGAAGGGTTGAAGAGTACCTATCAGACCGTCGTTGGTCGTAGTCGCTCGCTCTATGGCCCTTATGTCGATCGTGCTGGCCGCAAGATGTTGGATAATTATCACGAGGTTCTGCTCTCGGGCGACGATGTTGTTCGCGGCCCTGGCCACGACTCGCAGATCATCACCGACGATGCCGGTCAGGATTGGATTTTCTATCACGGCTACGATGTGAAGAGTCCCGAAGCGGGCCGCAAGATGTTCCTCGAGCGTGTTGAGTGGCACGATGGCTGGCCCGTGATTGGCACCGATGGCCACGCTTCTGCATCGGGTGTTGCTCCCTACATTGCAAAGTAACAACTACACAAAACATAAAAAAGGCTACTCCGCATTGGGGTAGCCTTTTTCTTTCGCCATATTATTTTTTACTGCGCCGTACGCACCTTATATATATTCATATTGTCGATGGTAATCACCTTCGTGGGATTCTCCTGATAAATGTGGTGTGTCCACCAGCTCTCCTCAGCCTTGGTGTAAACCAATCGGCCGCTCTTGGCATTGTAGTTCACCGACTTCACATTTTCGGTACTCTCCAACGGCTCAAATGGAGTGTATTCTCCACTCTCCACATCAAACCAATAGACACCCTCGTGTCCCGATACGAGCATACGCTTCTGGTCAATCTTCACCAGATCGTGTCCCGACTTCACTGGTATGGGCCACGATGCAGCCAACTCCAACGACGGGCTGTCGCTCTGCCAATTCTTTAGTTTGTACTCGCGCAATACATCATATCCAAGCGCGTAGAGACTCTCTCGCTCTGCGTGCCATACAGCTCCGTGACCTGAGTAGAGCGAATCACGCCACAGCACCTTCTCTGGCTGCGCTATGTCGTAAATTTCCAGCGAGTTACCCTTCTTATGTGTCGAGAGTGCTACGGCCACTCTATCTCTTGGCAATAGGTCGGCCGAGTGCGCCATCGGCACGCGCGCATAGAAGAGATTCTTTCGCGTCTTCAGATCAATCAGCACCACGCCGCTATGCGATGAAGTAAGCAGCACCTTACTATTTCCATCCACCAGCTTACACTCATCCAGAGGATTCAAGTAATCGGCATACTCTGCAGGTAGCCCCTCCGTAGGTTCGTCAATTCTCCACGACCACACCTCGTGCAACTTGTTGCCCTCCGACTTGGCCATATCGATAATCTTCACCTCCATGCCGCCGCATACGGCAACACAATCGTCGTTAATAACGGAACACCCCGTAGCCATTGCAGCCACGAGGAGTCCCATCACAATATATTTCACTTTTTTCATATCTGCCTATCGTTGAGGAATATCCACCTCTTTGGTTCGACCATCAATCAAATAGTCGGTGAAGTGGTCAACCAGTCTCCAGTAGAAATATTCGTTCATATCGCCAAAGCTGTGACGCTGCATCGGCAAGTACAACATATCGAAGCGCTTGTTGGCACGAATCAACGCATTCACCACGCGAGACGTATTACCCGGGTGTACGTTGTTGTCAATCTCGCCGTGAATGAGCAGCAGGTGTCCCTTCAGCTGCTTCGCAATCTCGGGATTGCTCTCGATCTTGTAAACGAACGTGGTGTCGCCCTGGTCGGTTACAGTCTCCTTCACACCGTGGTGAGTCTCGCTCCACCAGCGGGTGTAGATCTTGTTGTCGTGGTTACCCGCACACGATACAGCCGCCTTGAAGAAGTCGGGGTACTGCAGGATCGCCGCCGTTGACATAAAACCACCGCCCGAGTGTCCGTGAATACCCACGCGCGTGATGTCGATGTAGTCGTGGCGTGCCGCCAGCTGCTCGATTGCCACCTTCTGATCCTCCAGACCGTAGTCGCGCAGGTTGCCGTAGCCGTAGTTGTGATACCACTTCGAGCGATCGGGGTGACCTCCTCTGTTACCTACGGTAATTACGATAAAGCCCATCTGCGCCAAGCGGTCGGTGCGGATAAGAGGCTGATACCACGACTGCTCGACAGCCTCGGTCTGCGGACCGGGATATACATACTCGATGATAGGATACTTCTTTGAAGGGTCGAAGTCGTAGGGCTTGTACATTACGCCGTGAAGGTCGGTAATACCGTCGGCAGCCTTAACAACAAAGGTCTCGGGATACTTGTATCCAACAGCGAAGAGAGGCTCCATATC
>JAFOEH010000318.1 GCA_017380275.1 Alistipes sp. | reverse complement strand
AGATGGAGCATATCGGTGCTGCTCCGGCAGTATATGTCAGGGCGCGTCATACGCTCTCGGGCGAGGAGTTTGAGGGCTGGGTGAGCTGCGGTAGTTTTGTCTTCGAGCCTTCGTACCTGATGCTGGGTGGTCGCTATGCGGTGGCTATGCCGCGCCGTGAGGCGAAGCGCTACCTCTCGCGTGTGGAGCTGCTGAATGAGGAGGGGCAGACGCACCTATATAATATAGAAGTAAACCATCCAGCTCGCGTAGGAGGCTGGTACATATACCAGATGGGTTACGATACGCAGCGCGGTCGCTGGAGCGAAGTGAGTGTGCTGGAGTGCGTGAGAGATGGTTGGTACTCGGCCGTTCACATTGCTCTATGGATGATGTTGGCGGCTGGAGTTGTAATGTTCTTAACGGCAGGCGGTCGCAAGAGTGCTAAGCCGAGAAAGGAGGAGAAGCGATGACGTGGGATCAATTGATATGGTTTGCTCTGGCAGCCTCGCTCTGCTGGATTACGGGTGCTGTTATGGCCTTCCGCGCCAAGCGACAGTGGCCTGCGGCTACGGCGGCGATAGCAGGCTCGGTGATATTCTTTGCCTACATCGTGGGTATGTGGATCTCGCTGGAGCGTCCGCCTATGCGAACGATGGGCGAGACACGATTGTGGTACTCGTTCTTCCTCTCGGTGGCGGGTGTGGCTGTATATCTGAGGTGGAAATATAAGTGGATTCTGTCGTTCAGTACGCTGATGTCGGTGGTCTTTATCTGTGTGAATCTCTTTAAGCCTGAGATACATAGCAAGTCGCTGATGCCGGCTCTGCAGAGCGTGTGGTTTGTGCCGCACGTTATAGTCTATATGTTTGCCTATGCGATGATGGGAGCCGTGACGCTGTTTGCTCTCTATCTGTGGTTGCGCAAGTACGATGCAACTGACGAGGAGCTCAGGGTGTGCGACAATCTGGTGCGTATCGGCTGGGCATTCCTTACGCTCGGAATGATTATGGGTGCGCTCTGGGCCAAGCAGGCGTGGGGCGACTATTGGACGTGGGACCCGAAGGAGACGTGGGCGGCGGCAACGTGGCTTTCGTACCTGACCTACCTGCATCTGCGTCCGCGCGAGAAGGATCAGAACATCACTTTTGCACTGCTCATATTCTCGTTCTTGCTGTTGCAGATGTGTTGGTATGGAATTAATTATTTGCCCTCGGCGCAGGGCTCAAGCATCCACGTTTATTAGGGTGTAGCCTCCTCCAATGACTGCCGATAGGCTTTGGGCGATATGCCCTCAACGCGCTTGAAATACTTGCCAAAGACCGACTGCGAGGGGAAGCCAAGCTCGTCGCTGATCTGCTGTATGGTCATCGAGGTGGATGAGAGTGAACTCTTTGCGTAGAGCACGACATATCGCTCGATCCACTCCAGCGCGGTCATTCCCGTGTTCTGCTTCAGTAGTGTAGAGAGATATTTGTTGGTGATGCATAACTTGTTGGCGTAGAATCCAATATCCCTCTCGTGCTTGAAATTCTTCGAAACCAAGTTGATAAATCTATCGCACGTCTGCTCCTGCGTCGTCATCGTCGTGGGCGCATTCTGCGTGTTGTGCGCATAGTAGCCAAGACCATAATAGTAGGCCGAGAAGAGGTGCCTAACGATCTGCTCGCGGTAGGGATTATCCTCTTGCTTCATCGCTCTTGAGACCTGTCGGTAGCACGCCATATAGGCCTCGAGCATCTGTTCCGAGATGCTGTGGAACTGCGTATTGCGCAGAAAGAGTTTCTCCTGAAGGCCGACGGGTAGATTCAGCGAGTCGGTGAGTTCGTGGCTCATCATAATGCCAAAGCCCGAAAACTCCTCATCAGCTTCAAACGATTCGATCACCTGTCCACGAAGAAAGATAGCCATCGCGGGGGCGTGGAGTGAGTAGGTGCGAAAATCAACCCTGCACTTCAGACTGCCCGACGTAATCACAATCTGTGTTGCCATAGTGATCTTGTAGGGGACGCGGATTCCGCTAATAAGAGTCTCGTTTTCGAGTAGAATAATATCATCTAACATCGCTGCATAATTTTTCTGCAAAATTATACAAATAGGAATAATTGCACAAAAAATCTGCAACTATTTACGCTAAACTCCCCTTGTAAAAGAATATCTGCCCAATTAATTGGCAATTCATCCCTTTAACCAGCGCTTGCGCGACTGTACCTTTGCTGCAGTAATCAATCAAACAAGCGTAGTATGAAAAATGTAGTTTATCTTGTGACGGGAGCAGCCGGTTTTATGGGCTCGAATGTGTGCGCTCAACTTTTGGAGCGTGGTGATAAGGTGAGGGCTTTTGTGCTTGAGGGCGACAAGGCCGCGCGATACATCCCGGGGGATGTGGAGATCTTCTATGGTAACCTCTGT
>JAFOEH010000317.1 GCA_017380275.1 Alistipes sp. | reverse complement strand
GTATCTGGTTCGAAGCAGGATCTGGGTAAATCGTCGAGGTGATCAACTCGCGTAGCTCCGTGAGCGGATCAATCTTCTGTGCAATCTCGTGCAGAGGCTCACTGTCCCCACCTTCGAGCAACGCCCGCGTCATCTCCATCGCAGCAAGCGACTGTCCCAACTGCACAAACTCCCTGGGCAGAATCCTCGCCGCCGCTATACGTGCCGCCATACGCTCCACATCGCCAATCGACGAGAGTTGCTCCTTTAGAGCCTCCGCCAACTCACGATCCTTCATCACAGCCTCCACCACATCGTGGCGACGACCAATGCGCTCCACATCCACCAGGGGCATCGACACCCAGCGGCGCAACATACGTCCACCCATCGAGGTAAGCGTGCGGTCAATCACATCCACAAAACCTGTCTTTGCCTGCTGCGCATTTGACGAGAAGAGCTCAAGGTTACGGATCGTAAAGCGGTCGATCCACACCGAATCGCGCTGATCAATACGCTTTATGGAGTTAATATGCGCTATATCACGATGTTCCGTAAATTCCAGATAATAGAGTATCGCTCCCGCCGCAGCCACTCCTGCATCCAATCCCTCTACGCCAAAACCCTTTAGCGAGGGTGTTGCAAACTGCTTGCAGAGCTTGTCGTAATTCAGCTCCGACGAGAAGATCCACTCATCCAATCGATATGTGTAGTGTCGGCAACCAAAGGCCTGCTCAAAACGCTGATCCTCACCTCGCTGATACAACACCTCCTTAGGTGCAAAGTTCGAGAGCAACTTATCCACATAACGATCATCGCCCTCCGAGAGATAAAACTCGCCCGTCGAAATATCCAGGAAAGCGACACCCGTCGTCTTTCGTCCAAAATATACCGCCGCGAGGAACGAATTCTCCTTCTCGGGCAAGATATTATCGCCCAACACCACACCTGGGGTAACCAATTCTATTACACCACGCTTAACCAAACCCTTCACCAGCTTGGGATCCTCCAACTGCTCACAGATAGCCACGCGCTCACCTGCGCGCACCAATTTCGGCAGATAGGTATCAACAGCGTGATAAGGGAAGCCCGCCAGCTCGACATACGAAGCTGCTCCGTTGGCACGTCGCGTGAGCGTAATACCCAAAATAGACGAGGCCTTGATAGCATCCTCTCCAAAGGTCTCATAGAAGTCGCCCACACGGAACAGAAGTATAGCATCGGGATGCACCGCCTTGATCTGATAATACTGTTTCATCAGCGGTGTCTCGACATATCGTTTTGCACCCTTCTCGGCCGACTGATCCATCGTCTCGGCATTTGCGGGCGTGATATCCATATTTTGCGACTTTCTCTTTGTTGCCATCTTATCGTGGGTTTTAAGTAAGCAAAGATACTCTATTTTGGCCGACTATTCAAAAAATCGTTCGTCAAAATTAACTATATATAGCTTCTCCGTCGCACGCGTAAGCGCCGTATATAACCATCGTAGCATATCGCGCGTCATCGGCTCATCACCAAACAGCGCCCGATCCACAAATACAGCCCGCCACTGGCCGCCCTGCGCCTTGTGGCACGTTATGGCGTAGGCAAACTTCACCTGCACGGCATTATAATGCGGATTCTCCCTGATCTCTTTCAGCCGTTTTATCTTACTCTTTACGTCGAGATAATCCTTCTCCACCTCCTCGAGCAGCTGACGGCTCTGCGTGGGCGTTAGCGATGGCGACTCCGACGAGAGCGTATCGAGCAGGATTTTGCACTCAATCTCCGTATCGTTGTAATCAGGAAATTGCAGCGTCGCCTCGGCAAAATGAAACCCATAGAAATCCTCAAAACGGCGGATGCGTCTGAGCAGTGCCACATCGCCATTTGCCATAAAACTCATCGGGCAATTCTCTATACGCTCCGTATAGTAATAGTTATTCTTCACTACCATCAGTTGATCACCGCTCTCTATGGCCTCCTCGGCCGAGAGATTGTATCTGCGGATACCTTCATTATATCTATTAGCTCGCTTGTTCGATCGCGTGATCACAATCGTCTCATCTCGCCCATATCGGTCATAACAATCCTGCACCAGCTCCATTACCTCGCCCCCCGAGATCGACTGCACATCTCCGAACGAGAGATCCAATCGAGGCACTTCGATCAGATTATTCTCCAACATACACCTCACCATCGTGGCGTTGAACAGAATTCCCGACTCGGCCTGCTGGCGCACCACGTCATCCATCGAAGCGTACACAACCTCTCCGTATCGACTCATCGTTTCGGGGTCCAACGCGGGACTGAAGTCCGAACCCACGGGCGGCAATTGCGCATTGTCACCAACAATAATCAATCGACACTCCTTACCCGAACGAACATATCTCACAAGATCATCCAACAGCGACCCGCTTCCGAAAATCTGCCCCTCGAAAGTCGAGTCCGTAATCATCGACGCCTCATCGACGATAAACACCGCCCCTCGCTCACGATTTAGGTTTAGCGAAAAGCGTGACTCATAATCGGCCGTCGTTCGCTCACGATAAATTCTCTTATGAATCGTCTGCGCCTCGCGTCCCGAATATCGAGCCAACACTTTCGCTGCCCGACCCGTCGGAGCGAGCAACACCGACTTTATATTCATCTCCTCCAACACCTCCACCAAAACCGACAAAATCGTTGTCTTTCCTGTGCCCGCATAGCCGTTTAACACGAAAATTCTCTCGAAATCGGGCGAAGAAAGGTAGTCAGATAACTTTTCTATAACTTTTTTCTGGCTAAATGTTGTTTCAAACGAGATTTTTGCGTAAATTTGGCCTGCGATATAAGTGTTAAGCATTTTATCGTCAATTTTGATTGTGAAACTGAATACAAACTTAATAACAAATAACTAAAAAATGAAAAAGGGAATACAATTTCTTCTCGGTCTGGCAATCATTGGACTGATCTACATTGTTGCCAACCTGATCTACACTCCGCTGAGCTTCGATCAGCAGTTGGAGGAGCGCAATGCCGCTGTAACCGTTAAACTGAAGGACATCCGTGCTGCTGAGCGCGCC
>JAFOEH010000316.1 GCA_017380275.1 Alistipes sp. | reverse complement strand
TTGAGGCTGGTCGCCGTACAAGAAACCGCAGCATACTCGGAGTATGTGAGCATTTCGCACACAAGCCAGACGCCGAAAGAGCCTTGTTAGGCAATTTCTACGCCAACGACTGCATCTCTATCAGGTGCGCATAAATTCCGCCCTTGGCCATCAACTCGGCGTGCGTACCCTGCTCAGCGATGTGGCCCTGGTCGATGACGATGATGCGGTCGGCATTGTGGATGGTCGAGAGACGATGGGCGATAACCACCGACGTGCGGCCCTCCAGAAGCGTCGTCAACGCCTCCTGCACCAGCTTCTCGCTCTCGGTGTCGAGTGCCGAGGTAGCCTCGTCGAGAATCAGTATCTCGGGGTTGCGCAACACGGCGCGGGCGATACTCAGTCGCTGGCGCTGACCGCCCGAGAGCTTTGTGCCTCGGTCACCGATATTGGTCTGGTAGCCCTTCTCGCTCTGCATAATGAAGTCGTGGGCGTTGGCCACCTTCGCGGCAGCGATGATCTGCTCGTCGGTCGCATCCTCGCGGCCCATAGCTATGTTGTTGCGGATCGTGTCGTTGAACAGCACCGTCTCCTGCGATACGATACCCATATGTTCGCGCAGGCTCTCCTGCTGATAATCGCCGATGGGACGGCCATCGATGTAGATTCCGCCTCGCTCGGCATCGTAGAAACGCGGGATAAGCTCACTCAAGGTCGATTTACCGCCTCCCGAGGGGCCGACCAACGCTACGGTCTCGCCCTTGCGTACCTCGAACGATATGTCGTGCAGGATCTCGCGCGAATCGTCATAGCTGAAGCCCACCGAGCGGAACTCGATCTTATCCTTAAACTCCTTAAGCTCAATGGCATCGGCCTTATCCTTGATGGCGCTCTCGGCATCGATGATAGAGAATACGCGCTCACCCGCCGCAATACCCTGATTGATATTTGCGAACTGGTCGATGAACGAACGCAGCGGGCGCGTAAGCTGCGAGAAGGCTGCGATATAGGCCACAAAGCCCGATGCCAGCAATTCACCACTCTGCACCAGCGAACCTCCGAAGACCAGCACCACTGAGATGGCCGTAATGCCGAGGAACTCACTCATCGGCGAGGCCAACTGCTGCTTGCGGGCCATCGAGATCAGTATCTGCGACATCTCGGCGTTGATCGAGCGGAACTTCGAGCAGATGTAGTCGAAAGCGTTGTAGCTCTTCATCGTCTTAACACCCGAGAGCGACTCCTCCATAACGCTCACCATATCGCCCATACGCTCCTGACCGCGCTGTGCGGGGTGGCGCAGGCGCTTGACGATGGAGCCGATCAATACGCCCACAACGGGCAGGTAGAGAATCGAGAATACGGTCAGCTGCCACGAGATACCCACCATAAGTGCCACATAACCAAAGATCAGGAAGGGCTCGCGAAAGGCCACCTGGAGGGTGTTGGTAATGCAGAACTGCACGATCATAACGTCAGAGGTAATCTTCGACATCAGATCGCCCTTGCGCTGGTCGCTGAAGTAGCCGACGTTCATACCCATCGTGCGCTCGAACATCTCGTTACGCATACGCTGCAGTGTGCGCGTACGCATCACCTCGACGGTCATCGAGCCCAGATAGCGGAACAGGTGGCTCACCACGTTCGACAGAATCTGAATCGGGGCCAGCAGTCCCAGCAGATGCGTCTCGCTGTACTCCGGACCGAAGACCTGCGTATAGACGAAGTTGAGAACGCTGTTCAGACACTCGATATTGAACTCAACGGCGGGGAACTCATAGACGGGCTCGAAGACGTAGCCCTCGTCGAAGAGTGTGCCGATGATGGGGATAATCATCGTGTAGGTGAAGGTGTTGAACACGGCGTGCAACACCGAGTAGAAGAAGTAAGGTATAGCGTAGCGACCAAGGGGCGAAGCGAAGCCCAGCAGTCGCAGATAGGTTTTCATCATAACGGTTCTTCAAATTTTCATTTATACCAATCCCTCGCGGGCGAACTCCTCGACAGCGGCCTCGAAGCGGGCGATGGTCTCCTCCATCGAAACGAAGGACTTGCCGCCGGCGGCATTGTGGTGGCCGCCACCCTCGAAATAACGCGACGCAAAGAGATTCACATCCACCGCACCGCGCGAGCGCAATGACACGCGGATGAAATCCTTATGCTCGATGAAGATTGCCGACATACGCATCTTCTTGATCGAGAGGGGGTAATTCACAAATCCCTCGCTATCGCCCTGCTGGAACCAGAAGCGGCGCATCTCCTCCTCCGTGAGCGACATATATGCCACCGTACCCTTGCGCAACATCTTCATCTTACGGTTGATGGCGTAGCCAAACAGGCGGGCACGGCCCTCGGTGAAGGAGTTATAGACGTTGTTGTAGATCTGCGGAATGTTGATTCCCGTAGCCGACAGCACGGCCAGCGCCTGATACAATTCGGGCGTGAGCTGCGAGAAGGAGAAGTTACCCGTGTCGGTCATCATACCGACGTAGAGCACCTCGGCCTGCGACGGGGTAACGCTCTGTGCGCCCCACAAAGCCTCGATAACCTTATATACAAGGAAGCAGGTGCTCGACGACTCGGGATGCGAGAACATAATGTCGAACTGCTCGGAGGGATTGAGGTGGTGGTCAATCAGCACACGCTTGGCCGAAGAGTTGGCGGCAATGACCTCGCTGAGCTGGTCCAGACGCGAGAGCGAATGGAAGTCGAGGCAGAAGATAACATCGGCCTCGGCCACAGCTGCAGCGGCACGGTCGGGATCGGTGCGATGGATAACCACATCGCCGATGCCCGTCATCCAATCCAGATAGTAGGGGTATTTGTTCGGCACGATGCAGACAACATCGTGTCCCTCGCGGCGCAACGCCTCGGCCCACGCAATAGAGGAGCCGACGGCATCGCCATCGGGATTGGTGTGAGAGAGAATGACCATACGTTGCGCAGGAGTTGCGATAAGCTCGCGCAGACGCTCTATGTCGGGTCGCGATAAATTCATATCGTAATCTTGTTTGGTTGCCCTTCGCGCCAAATGTGGCAACGGGGGTAAAAGTTCGGCAAATGTAATAATAATGGTCGTTTTGGACACTCCACGAAGTACCCAAAATTGTTTTAATAGGTCTTTTCGTGGGTTGTACGACCGTCGCGATTGACGATTTTGACGTGTACACCCTCCCCGTTCACCCTAACCAACATCGCGCTCACGTTGTCGTTAGCGATAATCGGGAACTCCACAACGCCCTCCTGCTCGGGGAAGATGGCGTAGTCGTGCAGATGGGCCGAGAACATCACGTTGATGTCGGCATCGTTCAGTATGGGCAACATCAGCTCGCCCAGATGGGCATTGCCACGCCACGTCATAAGGTCCGCAACGCGCTTCTCATTCTCCTCGACCTCGGCCATACGCTCTACGGTCGGGGGGATATGAACGATGGCGATGCGGTGCTTGGCACGGCGGAAGGCCTTGCTCTTGACCACCTCCTTCAGCCACTCGGCCTGCTCGCGGCGGTAGTTATCGAAATCGACCAGACCGGCATATACGGGGTGCTCGTCGTCCTTATCCTCGCCACAGTCGAGCATTACAACGGCCGTCGAGCCGAAGTAATAGACGCCGTAGTAGCGGCCCTCGCGGGTGTTGTGGATGTAGTCGCCATACTCGCGGGCCAGATGGCCGCGTGTCTCGTGGTTGCCACGCACAACGGCAAAGGGCTTATGGCTGGCAAAGCGCTCGACCGAGACGTCGATGAAGCTTGTAAAGGGCTGTCCCTCACGCGAGAAGTGGCTCATAATATCGCCATTGTAGAATACCATATCCACCTCCTGCATAGGCATCAGATCGAGCAGTGCGGCGCACTTCTGTGCATCGTCGTGAATGTCGTTAGCCACCACGAACGTAACCTCGTCGGCCGCAGGATCGAAGGTGCGGAAGCCGTACCACGGTGAGGTGATCTGCTCGCCAAAGACAACCTTATAGGGCTCGAAGCTGAGCATACGCTTCGATGTGAGGCGGTACTCATACTCGGTTGCGGCGCTCAGGCCGTCAATGCGGATGGCGTTGAAGGTGTTGTCGGCCTCGAAAAGGCCATCCTTCGAGGTGCGGTATAACTGCGCCTCGTCACTGCCCTTCACACGAAGCTCCACACCCGAGAATCCTCGGTGCGAGGTCGAGAAGCAGATCGTAACGCCGTCGTACGAGAGCGCCTGCAGATAGGGGCCGTGGTTGAACGAGTAGCTCTCCGCCGCCGCCGACTCTTGCGCCACGAGGGGCATAGTAGTCAGCAAGGCGGCCACAAGGACCGCCACTGACAAAAGATATCTTTTCACTCCGTTCATACTACTCCACCTCAGCCTTCTCGGTGATGTACATACCCGTCTGCGAGATCGTGGGACGAGGATTGCGGAGCTTGCGACCATCAATGCGCATTGCGGGGGCGTCGCTACGGGTTGTCAGGCGGTCGTTGAATACCGACTCGCTCTGACCATACGACTTATCGAGGACCGACTTGCCCTTGCAGATGCGATTAACTGCCTCGGCCAGAGCCAGATCGTAGCGATAGCTACCCCAATCGGTGCGGGGGATACCATACATAAAATACTCACAATGGCTACGCATACTCTCCGAGAGCGAAGTATCGTAGAAGTACTCTGCGATATCAATATCGGGATTGATACCCTCGCCATAGTCGGAGAATCCCTTTGCGTTGGCGTGCATAAAGGTGATGGGGGCGAAGATGTAGTTGTACGAACCGAAGGTCTTCTCCGTAACGAGCATACCGCAGTTCTTACCGCTTGTGGTGGTACCGATAATCTCGATGGGGATATCCAATCCCTGCAAGCCCACAATCACCGACTCGCTGCACGAAGCCGAGTTGCCATCGGCGATAATCCACACCTTCTGCATATTGAGGTGAGGCAGATCCTTAATTGATCCCGTTGCGGGGTCGTAGTAGGTCTTGTCGAGGGGGATCTTCTCCTCAGTCTGGGCCATACGCTTGTTCTTGGGGTTGTAGATATAGGTGGCGAAGAGCTTGCCGCCGTAGCTCTCGTCAATCATCATAGCCGAGAGATATACGCTCATAACAGCGTGACCACCCAGGTTGCCGCGCAGGTCGAGAATCATATCCGTAATGCCCTGCTCCGAGAGATCCTTCACAGCATCAACCAATTCTCCAATAAAGGGCTGCTCAAAGGAGAGGTACGACAGATAACCCACCTTGCGACCATTGGGGTTATCCTCCTCCTCGATAGGCAGAACGCCCGAGTAGGCTACGGGGTTAGCCTCGTAGTAGGCCGAGGTGATGGTGCACTCCTTCTTAACCGAATGGCCCTCTTCATCGTAGGTTAAGTAATCGAGTTTCTTTGTACCAGTGCCATACTGCAGATCAAGCCAATGATTATTGATATATTCCCAATTAGTTGCGTCAATGGGCTGATCTTCAATCTCGTAGATTACATCGCCACGCTTCAGACCGATCTCGGCCGCAGGCGACTCGGGATAGACGTTCCACACAGCAAAACCCGCCTCGGTGGACTTATCATTCATAAGAAGGACTGTCGAAGCCAGGTCGATACCAAAGTTATTAACCTCCTTCTCATCACTCAAAATCGAACGAGTCTCGCCCGTGGGTTCTTGCTCGATGTAAGAGAAGATATAGCGATCGCCATACTCGTCAATGCCGCCATCGTCCATATTGGTGGTCATACTCAGCAGAGCCGACGAAAGAAACTCGTCGTACTCGAGCGAGAAGTCGAACGTACCACGCTTTTCGATATACTCGTCAAGCCAATAGTACTCGTCCTGCAAGCGGCCATCCATCCACTCGACAACGCCGCTCAGATTCTTGGCCTCCTGCGTAATCTCATAGAGCTTAATGCGCTTATATCCATCAACTTGAATAAACACGTTGCACGAGCGAGGCGTATCGCCATCGTTGGCCGTAAGTGCCAGCGACACCTTGTGCGTGCCACCCTTCGAGGCGCTTGCGCCAGCGGTGATTGAGGCCATCGACTGGTTATCGACATCGACCTTATAGCCACCCTCGGTGGTGATCGTAAGGGTGATATTTGCTGCCATAGCGTTGCGCGAGAGCTGGCTCTGTGAGGGTGTTACAACGCCCTCGGTGAAGTTATGAATAGAGCTGCTACCTCCGCCACCTGTCGTGGTGCCGCCATCGTCCGAGCAGCTGCTCATAAACGCCATTGCCATCACAATTACAAACATAGAAAAACACTGTGCCAAGCGTTTTGCTACCGTTGAATATAGACTTCTCATATCTTTAAGAATTATAGTAATTTCCAAAGGTAATGATTTTTATTTATTTCTCCGCCTTTTGCTTGGAAAAGTACGCACACCACGCCTGAATTCCGCACTCGGCACACTTGGGCGAACGTGCCGTGCAGACATAACGGCCGTGCAGGATGAGCCAATGGTGGGCAATCGGGAGCAGCGCCGAGGGGATATGGCGCTCCAGCTGAAGCTCGGTCTGGAGCGGGGTTTTCGCTCCGCGCGTGAGGCCGATGCGGGCCGCCACACGAAAGACGTGGGTATCGACGGGCATCACCTCCTGCTGCCAGATAACGGCTCCGATGACATTGGCCGTCTTGCGTCCCACGCCCGGCAGACGTTGCAGCTCCTTCAGATCGGAGGGCACCTCGCCACCGAACTCCTCGACTAACATTCGCGCCATAGCAGCCAGATGGCGGGCCTTGTTATTGGGGTAGGAGATACTGCGGATATAGGGGAAGATCTCCTCGGCTGTCGCCTCGGCCATAGCCTCGGCCGAGGGGTAGGCCTCGAACAGGGCGGGCGTGGTGAGGTTGACACGTTTGTCGGTACATTGGGCCGAGAGGATGACGGCCACAAGTAGCTCGAAGGGCGAGTTGTAGTTGAGCTCGCTCTCGGCAACGGGCATCGC
>JAFOEH010000315.1 GCA_017380275.1 Alistipes sp. | reverse complement strand
GCACGTTGGCCGACTTCGCAACTCCGAACGAATATGAGAAGGCAAAGTCCGAGTACACGGCATATATGGCTAAGGGTACCGTGAAGGATCGCCCGCATATCACCGTGGGTGGTGGCTTCCGATTCATTATGAACCAGAACTTCATCGTCTGCTTGGAGTACGGTAAGCCTGTCGGCAAGCTGGCAAAGCAGGACGGTAAGGGCGCGTTCTACATCAATACGGGCTACCTGTTCTAAGATTCAAAATTCAAGATTCAAAATTTAAGCCACGCTCTGTAAAGGGGCGTGGCTTTTTGTTGTGGAGTGGCGGCTGGTGGCGCTGAGCAAGTTCGGGGGCTGGGGCGGTCGCCGAAGGCGAGCCCCCGAACTTGGGCAGTTTCATCGAAACTGCCGTATCTGCTTTTTTGAAATTTTGTACAATAAACAAAAACACGCGCCCCGAAGGACGCGTGCAAATCTTATAGAAACAGTAAGCCGAAACCTACAACATCGACAACAACTTGGCCATCAGCACGCCGAAGTGGTTGCCGAGGGCGTAGCCGACGATACCTGCCGCAAGACCCGTAACCAACGAATTTTTGTTGCGCAGGGCGGCCGAGGTCATCGGCACGAACGGGGGCGAGTTGATGAACGAAACCGACGCAACCATCATCGAATCGGCGTCGATACGCATCAATCGGCACAACAATGCGTGGATCGTGAGCGAGCCGAAGATCGCTATGGTCAGGAATATCAGCAGGTTGACACCGCCCTCGACTTGCAGGTTCGAGAAGTCGGCCATCGAGGCGATCGTAATGCTGAAAATGTAGATCAGATACATTCCCGCGTCGTAGCTCGTGTCGAGTTTGCGTACTGCGGGGAAGAACGACGCCACAACGCCCAGCGTGGTGATGAGCAGAATAAACACAACCATAAACCAGCCCTCGGGCAGCACAATCGCCACACCCGCCGACACAGCCACGATCGCAAGCGTCAGCAGCAGAGCCTTGCCCGTCTGGCGCAATCCGTTGCGAGTGAGCAGTTTGCGATAGGGATTCTCTTTGGTTTTTGCGATCTCGCGGTCGATCTCCTCCTGGTCGCTCTGCGAGATCACCTTGTTGTGTTCGCCATACAGACGGCGGAACATCGGGATACCCACGCTGAGCAGGAAGACCAGATAGAGGAACGAGATGATAATATCGTACGAACTCATCAGAATGTAGTTCTCACTATCGATCTGGAATATCGCCTGCAACGCTGCGGCATTGACCATACCGCCCGTGTACATACCCGACATAATGCCGCCCATCATATCGCCCTGAGGCACGTGGCGACCGAAGAAGAGGTAGCCCACAACCACAGCCACGCAGACCGACAGGAAACCGCTTGCGCAGAGTTTGACTTGCAGGCGTAGCTCCTTGCGCGAGAATGTGCAACCGAACAACATCATCGGGATGGCCAGCGGGACCATCACGTTGGGTATCATATCTTGCAGTGGCTTGATCTCGGCAGGCAGAGTGGGCAGGTTGCCGATAGCCATACCGATGGCGTAGAGCACCATAATCGGGCCGATCTTGCCCAGCAGCGGAATGCGACGACAGAGCCACAGCACCAGCGCGGGTGTGAGGCAGAAGATGAGCGTCAGCACGATGTAATTTACGATCGACATAATGTTTTGAGGTTTAAGTCGGGTTTATATAGTACAAATATACTCTTTATTTGGGGAATTTCGATGCGTGCCCACGTTTTGCTACGAAAAACCGCAAAAAAACTCGCCGAAAATTGAATATTGCATTTCGAAATTTCGTATATTTGTAACAGACTAATCTCCACACAACCAATGACAAGACTATTACTGCTCGTGACCGCACTGTTTTCGATGTGGCACGTTGCCGCTGCCGATAATGGTACGGGTTCGCTGACCGAACACACCCTCAAATATAAGGGCGTCGAGTATACCTATCATCTCTATATGCCGCGAGATCTGCCGGCTGATGCTCCGTTGGTGATCTTCTTCCACGGCTACGGAACGACCGAAGTGCACAAGCGCAATCTCGGACTCAATGCCGAGGCCGACAAGCAGGGTTTTGCGGTCTGCTATCCGCAGGGCCCGACCGATAATCGTGGCCACTCGTGCTGGGCTGTGGGCTACTCGTTCCATACCGATGCGGGATGGGAGCGCGACGATGTGGGCTTCACGAAGCGTCTGGTCAAACATCTGCAACGCGAGTATGGCTTTTCGCGCCACAATGTCTTTGCCACGGGTCACTCGAATGGTGGCGAGATGAGCTACCTGTTGGCGTTCGAGGCCTCGGAGGTCTTTGCTGCGGTGGCTCCGATCGCGGGACTGACGATGGAGTGGATGTATCGCGAATTGACGCCCAAGCGTCCCGTGCCACTGTTGGAGATTCACGGAACCGAGGACGTGGTGTCGAAATGGAATGGCGACCCCGACAATCGTGACGGTTGGGGCGAGTATATCGCTGTGCCACGCGCCGTTGCGCTGTGGGCGGCCGCGAATCGTTGCACGCACGAGGTAACCGAGGAGTTGCCCGTCAAGCGCAACCGAGTCATTGTGCACCGCTATGTCGAGGGCACGAATGGCAACGAGGTGTGGTTGTATGAGGTCGTTGGCGGCTCGCACGCGTGGCCCGACGAGGATCTGCCGACCGCAGCCGAGATATGGCGATTTTTCAGTCGATACTTAAAATAAAATCTTAAAACTTCGCATAAAACAATGAAACGATCGGAGCAGATTGAACGTCTTGCCACGCCCGAAAAGGTGTGGGATATGGTTGTTATCGGTGGTGGAGCTACGGGTCTGGGCGTGGCGGTCGATGCGGCGGCGCGTGGTTTGGAGGTCGCCTGCCTCGAACGTACCGACTTCGCAAAATGTACTTCGAGCCGCTCGACCAAACTCGTTCACGGCGGTGTGCGCTACCTGCAAAAGGGCGATGTAATGCTGGTGCTCGAAGCGCTGCGCGAGCGCGGCCGAATGAAACGCAATGCGCCACATCTGGTTAAGGATCAGTCGTTTGTGATTGCCAACTATCGTCATTGGGACAACTTCCTCTACTTCTGCGGATTGACTTTCTACGATCTGCTTTCGTTCGGATTTGGCTATGGTCGTTCGCGATTTGTTTCGGCGGCGAAGGTGCGACAATATCTGCCTACGTCGATCGAGCGAGGGTTGAAGGGTGGCGTGGTCTATCACGATGGTCAGTTCGACGACTCGCGCTATGCGATCAATCTGGCGCAAACCTGCGTTGAGAAGGGTGGTACGGTGGTCAACCATATCGCCGTGACCGACGTGCTGCACAACGACGAGGGTCGGGTGTCGGGCGTGGTGGCGCGCGACTGTCTGACGGGCGAGGAGTATCGTCTGGCGGCCCGTTGTGTGGTCAATGCGGCGGGTTGTTTTGTCGATGATATTATGCAGATGGACAGCCCCGAGCACCGCAAAATGGTCACGCCGAGTCAGGGTGTTCATCTCGTGCTCGACAAGCGATTCTTGCAGAGCGACTATGCGATTATGGTGCCCAAGACCTCGGACGGACGAGTGTTGTTTGCCGTTCCGTGGCACGACAAGGTGGTGGTGGGCACGACCGACATCGTGCGCTATGAGGCCGAGGAGGAGCCGCTGCCACTCAAAGAGGAGATCGATTTCATTCTCAATACCGCCAAGTGTTATATGGATCCTGCGCCGACCTACGAGGATATTCTCTCGGTATTTGCGGGTCAGCGACCGCTGGCGGCACCCAAAAAGGAGGGCAAGAGCACCAAGGAGCTCTCGCGTAGCCATAAGGTGATCGTGTCGGAGCGTGGTCTGCTGACGATTACGGGAGGCAAGTGGACCTCGCACCGATTGATGGCCGAGGATACGGTCGATCGCGCGTTTGAGATAATGGGGTTGGAGCCGCGCAAGTGCCCGACCCGCAAGATGGCGATCCACGGCTATCGCCCCAATCCCGACCTGAGTAACCATATGTATGTCTATGGCAGCGACGAGGAGTTGATTCGTGCGTTGATTGCCGAGCGTCCCGAGTTGGGCGAGCCCCTCTCGCCTAAGTTCGGATATACGGCTGCCGAGGTGGTGTGGGCCGTGCGCGAGGAGATGGCGCTGACGCTCGAAGATGTGCTGGCGCGTCGTGTGCGTATGCTCTTTGTCGATGCCCGCGAGGCGAAGCGAGTGGCACGCAGGGTCGCCGAGCTGATGGCCGAAGAGTTGGAGCGTGACGAGCAGTGGATCGACACGCAGGTGAGTGAGTTCGAGGCTCTGGCCGACCGCTATGTCTACCAACCGAAATAAACCGACACACACAACGTTTACAATCATAATTCTAACTAACAACCTTTTGAAAATCAGCTTTATGAAAAAGATTCTTTGGACTCTGCTTTACGTCTTTGTAGCCGTATCCTGCACCGACTCGCCCAAAGTCGAGCAGGCGCCTGCAAATAAGGTATTAATCGCCTATGTGACCTCTTGGTCGAGTCGCGAGGTCGATCCCCAATATCTGACGCACATCAATTATGCCTTTGGTCACGTCGATTCGACCTTCGCGGGTGTGCGCGTCGACAATCCCAAACGATTGCAGGGCATTGTTGCGCTGAAAAAGGATTATCCCCATTTGAAGGTCCTGCTCTCGATCGGCGGCTGGGGTAGTGGCAATTTCAGCGAGATGGCGGCTGACTCGGCTTTGCGTTGGAGCTTTGCGTTGGATTGCGCCGAGAAGGTGC
This sequence comes from Alistipes sp., assembly GCA_017380275.1. The sequence goes on along the minus strand of JAFOEH010000315.1, from coordinate 3,349 downwards.
GCGAGTTTGGGCTCGACGGCATCGACATCGATTGGGAGTATCCCACTACGGGCGTGGCCAATATCTCCTACTCGGAGAACGACACCGAGAACTACACGCTTATGATGCGCGATATCCGCAAGGCGATCGGCGATGACAAACTTCTGACACACGCAACCTCGGCAACGGGCGATTATATCGATTTCCGAGCTATCGACCAATACATCGACTACACCAACGTAATGGCCTACGATTTGGGTTGGGCGCCGTTCCATAACTCGCCCCTCTATCCGACCGAACATATGGAGAAGATCTGTGTCGATGATGCGGTCAAGAACCACCTTGCAGCGGGCGTGCCTCCCGAAAAGATGGTGCTGGGACTTGCTTTCTATGGTCGTGGCAAGAAGGGTTTCCCTCGTCAGCGCGACTTGACGCAGGCTCATTTGGTTGAGGGCGATTACACCTTCTGCTGGGATCCGAAGGGTCAGGTGCCCTATATCGTCGATGCGAGTGGCGAGTTGGTATTTGGCTACGAGAACGAGACTTCGTTGGCGCTGAAAGCCGAATATATCCTGCAACAGGGTCTGATGGGCGGAATGTATTGGTCGTACGAGGGCGACAATGCCGAGGGCGACCTGCGCCGCACGGTCTACAATGTCCTGAACCGCAACCGCGAGCCGGCGAAGTAGCACGCTACTTGGCTTTCGGGGCGTCGAAGGTGCCTCTATGGCTTGCCTTTGAAATCCGAAAAAGTGGCTAAGAAAATGGCTAAGAAGATAAAAGGCGTCGGGTACTCCGACGCCTTTTGTGTATCTATACTTTGGCTCATTTGCGGGGATTACTGCACTCGCTTTGTGCTCGTTGGTGATCCCCTGCGCTTGCCGCGGGGCACTTGACGAAAAAACTCGGCAAGAGAATTTATATTTGTTATCTGTTGTTGACTGCGGGGATTACTGCACTCGCTTTTTGCTCGTTGGTGATCCCCTGCGCTCGCCGCGGGGCGCTTGACAAAAAAACTCGGCAAGGGAATTTATGTTTGTTATCTGTTGTTGGCTGCGGGGATTACTGCACTCGCTTTTTGCTCGTTGGTGATCCCCTGCGCTCGCCGCGGGGCGCTTGACAAAAACTCCGCAAGAGGTTGATAAATCAACCGACTTTGTTTTTATTGGCAGATGTCTGCAAGTAAACTTGCGCCACCGCCAACAAAAACAAAAGGCGTCGATCACTCGACACCTTCTTGCTTCGTTTTTATAAAACTATATCATAAGAATAATAACTGTTCAAGGGGTGTTCGCTAAAGAGCACCCCTTCTTTGGGTATTTTATGTCCAAATAGATTTTGATTGGATGAACAGAGCTATTATTTTAAGTCGAGTTAGTACACAGCATCAGGACTTGACACAACAAACAGATGAGGTACTTCGTGAGGTACACAAAGACGGTTTTAGTGATGATAACATTATTATAATCGAAGAAAAGGAGTCTGCCATCAAGTTATCAGAAGAGGAACGCAGAGGGTTGAATCGAATGAAATACGAAATAGGTGAAGACCCGAATATTAACTGTGTATATATCTATGAACTATCACGATTAAGCCGTAGGCAGCTGGTGCTATTCAGTATTCGAGATTACTTGGTAGAACGAAAGATACAGTTGATATGTTTAAAACCATACTTTCGATTATTGGAGAGTGACGGTAAAATGTCGCAAACTGGGTCATTGATGTTTTCGCTATTCTCTTCGCTCTCCGAATCAGAAATGATGTTGAAGCAAGAGCGAATGATGAGAGGTCGCAAACGAAATTTAGCATTAGGTAAATCTGCGGGAGGTCGCCCAGCATTTGGCTATCTTACAGATAAAGACAAAAAGTATGTAATCCACAAGGAGCAAGCTGACCTTCTGCGTAGAATTTTCAAAGAGTATGCTTACGAGAGTATGACAATTAAAGATATAGCCACGAATCTTAAAGAGGAGGGTTACTTCCCCGACACCTCTTTGAAGACACTTATATTAAGAATCACGAACTACTTGAAGTGTAGGTTATATATAGGTGAAGGTGCTTACCCTCAAATAATCACTCCGAAGCTATTTGAAGATGCGCAAAAGTCGCTTACAAACAACAGAACTATTCACAAGTTAAATCATAAAGAGCAGTTCTTGCTGAAAGGTCTTGTATGTGATGCTCATACGGGCTATATATTAAGTGGTAATAGTTCATTGGACTCCTATTTCAGTAAGCATTGTTCGGGTGTGGCTATTCGCAGAGTAAATATAGACCCTATCGTTTGGGAGTTTTCAAAAAAGATGTATTCACAATATCTAATGAACAGGTCTATATTACAAAAACAGATAGACAAAGAGATTGCCACCACACGCAAGAAGTTGCACACCATAGAACAAGAGATGAATACTATTCAATCAAGAATAGACAAGATTGAAGAGCGTTTGATTATGGGGCGTATAAGTGAGGCAAAGGCCGATGAGTTGAATCACCAATTACAAGAAGATTTGCAAATCAAAGACAAACGACATTGTGAGTTGGTGAACTATCTATTAGCTAAACAATATCAAATACAAGAAGCAATGTTGGCTGAAGAGATAAACGAAACGACAATGTCGCTCCAAGAAAAAGTAGATATCGTTCGTAAGGTCGTTGATATCATCACCGTAGAGAAACCAAGTGTATCAAAGTCGATAATCAAGATATATAACCGCATTAACGACAGGGTACATATTTATGAAGTTGATTGTTGGAAGCACACTTGGGGGCTGATTAGGGAGACGACAAGTAAAGAGGTGCCACACATAAAATTGAAGTCAAAACATATTAAAGTCAAACCCTATTAATTTAACATTGAAAAGAGGTTTAATAGGGCCATAATTTCATATTAATTTAAGGTTTTATATTAAAGTAATTGACGGTGTTTGTATAAATCGAGGCAATTGGTGTTTTCAGATATAATAGAGTGCTTTTTTAACCGATCCTAAATTGAGGGTCGGTTTTTTCTATATTAATAGAAAACATAAAATTATGAAAGAAACAAAAACGCAAACAATCGACCGATTAAAACAAGAAGTAGCCAAGTTGAAGCAAGAATCCAAATTGTTAAAGAGTCAGCTTCGAACATTTCATAAAAATAGCAGGGCTGATTCAATTGAAATGAATAAAACACACAAAAAGGAGATGACTAGGTTACAGACCGAAATGTCTAAAATGAGATTAACTTGGGAGAGCGAAAAAAATGAGTTAGAGAAAAAATTGGAGGAAGCGAGAGGTTTGGCAGATTACTGGAGAGAGAAAGCCCAAGAACTTGACGCTAACGAGAGGCAGAAACAAGAAAGAATACGACAAGAAAGAGAAAAAAGACAAT
>JAFOEH010000314.1 GCA_017380275.1 Alistipes sp. | reverse complement strand
GACAACGGCAGCCAAAAAGAACCACGCAAACGACACTCCGAGTGTCGCCCAGATAATCGAGATCACTCGGTCGATGTAGTTGCGGGCGCTCGGCTCACTTTTACCGAGCAGCAACATTCCTACCCATCCTACGACGGGAATTGCAAACCACGACCACCCCCAGCTGTAGCTCCATCCCAAGTAGATCGCCAGCGCATTAAAGAGTGAAACGGCGATGGTGGTGTAGCCCCAAATCAAGAACGGTGTTCCCGAATTGCGAGCCAGACGTGAACGTGAATCTTGAATCATTGAGGTGATAAGCTCCAAGCTCTCAGCCTCTGTTAAATGTTTTTTCTCCATAGCGTAGATAATTGTAATAGTTTAGTGTTTTTTCTTTCGAGTAGGTTTTTAACCCTCTCTTGATGCAAATATAAAGTAGTTTATAATATAAACCAAATTTCTACGCAAAAAAAATACAGTAGGGTAGTCGTTTTTATCATTTTTCTGGAAAAAGGTTGTTACACCTATTTATATAGAATCTCCACAATCCGCTCCAGCCATACTCGATCCACTTCATCGAACGTGGCCAGCTTCTCGCTGTCAATATCCAGCACCGCCACGATCTTCTCGCCCTGCCATACTGGCACAACGATCTCGCTGCGCGACAGCGAGCTACAGGCAATGTGTCCGGGAAAGAGCTCAACATCGGGCACAACCTGCGTCTTCTGCTCCTTCCACGCTGTGCCACAAACGCCACGACCAAACTTTATACGGCTGCACGCCAGCGGTCCCTGAAACGGTCCTAATACAAGCTCCTCGCCCGCAACGCGGTAGAACCCTGTCCACCAAAATCCAAATGTCGAGTGAATCATTGCCGCCACGTTGGCCATATTTGCAATGATGTCGCTCTCGCCCTCGATAAGTGCAGCTACCTGCTTTAGCAGTAGTGCATATTTCTCCTCCTTGCCACCCTCAGCAATTATCAGATTCTCAGCCATATTACTCAATCTTCCACATTAAATCACCCAAATAGAAGTACAACGTACCATACGAATAACGCCCTGTCTGCGCTCCTCGGTCGAACGTTATCCATAGATATCGCTCATAATTTCCATACGGAATGGGCACAATTGTCGGCCAGCCGCGGAAACCTCCATTAGCGTATTGCTGCTGGAATGTGCCTCGATAGTCGAGCGTGGGGTAGTCGTAGATGTAGAACGTGGTCTCCGATCCGCCACTCAGGACGTAGCGCTTGCCCCCGACCTCTGTTATTCTTATTCCCGTGTTGTTGTTATACTTCGATTCGGCCACCAGAGTGTAGTTGCCGTTCCAGTTGTCGCTCTCGCAGAGATACGTCACATACGACTTATCCTTCAGCGCACAATACGCCAATCGCCACTTTCCCGCATCACTGTCGTAGAAGAAGTCGGGATCCTCGGTGTTGTAGCCGTGCCCGCGCGTGTAGTTGTGCGGGAAATCCAGCTCCTTACACTCCAGGTAGTGCATTCCGTGCAGCAGGTCGGCCTTCGTGCTTGCCCACGCCAGCGTATGCGTATCCTCGTGCGTTGTTGTCATCACCAGATACTCCTCCGTCGCAGGATCATAGACCACCTTCGTAGCGTGGAAACCATACATTAGGCCATCGCCCTTGCCGAAGAACAGAGCCCCCTCTAATCTCAGCTCAAACGAGTCTATATCAATCGAATACACACCCTGATATGAGTCGAATATTCGCTCAAATCCGCGTGTTGTGAAGCAGATATACAGCCGCCCGTCGCGAATCAGCGGTTTGCCATCCGTGGTCTGTATCACTTGCGGATCGGCCTGCCCCGTTCCGCTCGACAGCAGACTCTGCACCTTGTGCAGAGTGATATCCCCGCCCATTGGCATCAGCGAGTAGATACCAAAAGAGTATGTCGTGCAACTCTCGACGGCTCGCATATCATTCTCCACGCTGAATAGCAAATCGGCCTGCCCATTCTCATGCATATCAAAGACGTGAAACCTTACGCCCGTATATTGTACTCTAAGCGAAATCTTCTCCCGTTTGCTAACCTCCTTTTCGGCCAGCGTCGCACCATTGGCGACGGCTGCAATTCGCCCATCACGATAGGTTATACAGATGCTCCGTCCCTCGCCATTATTGGGGTAGAAAGCGATTCCCGCCTCCTCATTCTCGCCAAGACCGCCAATCACCGCCTCATAACATAGATATGGATGAAACGCACCAACCCTTATTACCGACTCCGATGCCTGTTCGCTCGAAATCTTGAGTTCTCGTCCCTGCTGCGTTAGTGTGGGCGCACCATTCTTGCTCTCGACAATCAGGTTGGCCGAGTTGGGTAGGAAGAGATCTGTCCCCTCCAGGTTTATCTGGCTCATCACCTTGTTTGAGGTGTAGAAATTTCTGACAAAGGATTGTCTTACGAAGGTCATCTTCGCAAGATCAACCTCCATTGCGGGGCGCTGCGCCATCGCGCACGCGCCACACAACAGAGTGATAAAGGTTAGTACTACTCGCTTCATTCTCTATTTTTTATACTTTTCTTCTGCCTGATCGAGCATCGTTGTCGCCTTCTCGCGGAAGGTAACCTCGCTCTCGCCGATGGTCGCACCCAAGTCCTCGCCCAGCAGACGCCAAGTGCCGCTATCATTATAAAGGTATCGAATGACGAAGCTGCCAAACAGATCCATATATTGGTCGTGCACCACAGCCGCCAAATCCTTGTGTCTGAACATCGCCTCGATGCGTGTTGATGGCTCTGCCCCCGCCTCTGCTATAAACGCGCTCAAAGCTCCATCTGCACCCAGCAACTCATTGACACTCTTGCCAATCATCTCTACGGAGTATTCTCCTTCGGCAATCGCACCCTCGGCCAGCAATAGTCGTGTCGGCAACTCCTCCGCCACAGCCTTGCCGCTATGCGCCTCCACGAAATACGCCCTCTGCTCGGGATCGTATGTTACAGCCTCGATCACCTCGCCATCGCTGAATAGAATGCCCGCCTTGTCGTCCATCGCGTAGCCGCCCTCGATCTGTCCACTCTCCAACTCTTGATGGTAGAGCTCACGCTTGGCCTTGTCGCCATAGTGCGGACAGTTGCTGAAGGGCAGTATTCCGAGCCCCTCCACGACACTCAGCCCCGCAGGACGCGAGTCGCTGATTCCGCTCTTAAACCACGCAATCGAGCCAGCACTTCCGCCCGCCACGATTGCGCCACGCTGCATAGCCTCGATGAGCATCTGGTCGATGCCCTGCGCCTGCCATATTCCCAACATATTAAGAGTGTTACCTCCCCCAATTACTATCGCATCAGCCTGCTCTATCATCTGCTCAAAAGTCTGTTCGGCCGACGAATCTATCCACACACGCATTATGTGTGACTCCACACCGATAG
>JAFOEH010000313.1 GCA_017380275.1 Alistipes sp. | reverse complement strand
TATTTAACGGCAGAATGAAATCCGCATTATCGACAAAAATTAATCTTCCCGCTGCTTCTTTTCCGAAAACAAGGTGGTTGCCAGGATCAAAGGCATACCCAGGAACACAGGATAGAATAACCGCATTTTCGTGCCTCATAAAGTCGTTATACTTAAGATCAGCCGTGAGATATATGTCCGCACGAGCCCGACGGGCATCGTCGATAAGCGACGCTCCCGCTCCCGTACAGATAGCCACGCGACTGACCTCGCTACGCACAACATCGCTATGTCGCAACGTCTTCACATCGAAGCGCTCCATCACCTTAAGCATAAACTCCTCGCTCGGACAGGGCTTCACATCGCCCACAACGCCAAAACCTGCGCCCTCGGCATTGGTTGCCTGCAGCACCTCCATATTTCGCAGACCAAGCATCTCGCCCACGCGCCAGCTCATACCCTGCGGCGTGGAGTCCAGATTGGTATGCGCCGCATAGAGCACGATGCCGTGGCGGATGGCCAGCTCGACACATCGCTCAGTCGTGGAGGCGGAGTTAAAACGTTTCAGAGCGTGGAAGATGATGGGATGGTGCGTGATGATCATATCGCACCCCTCCGCAAGGGCCTCCTCGATCACCTCCTCGGTTACATCGACAGCCAGCAGAGCCTTGCTAACCTCATCGTCCATACGGCCCACCACAAGGCCCGAATTATCGTACGACTCCTGCAGTGTGAGCGGTGCGAAAGATTCGATCGCCGCCGCTATATCTCTAACTTTCATAGGCTAAAAGAGCGACTGCTCGTAAAATGGGAACAACTCCTTCTCTTCCTCTTCGACGCGCTTGCGACGCTTCGCAGGGCGACGCTTCGCAGTCTCCTCGCTCTTCGCGGGCTTGGGCTCCTCCGCAGGTTTCGCCTCGGCGGGCTTTTCCTCGGCGGGCACAACTTCGGCAATCGGCGCGACAGCCTCCTGCGCACCCTCCGCAGAGTCCAGCACCTGCTCGCCATCGCCTGCCTTAAGCTCCTCGCGCACCTCAACCAAGAGCGAACGCACCTTCTGCAGACGCTCCAGGAGCTCCATCTCGCGTTTGAGCTCGTCCTGCGACGACTGACGCAACACCTTGGCTGCACCCTTGAGCGTCATTCCGCGCTCCTTAACAAGGTGATAAATCTGCTTGAGTCGCTCGACATCGGCCTCGGTAAACATACGGTTGCCCTTCGCATTCTTGTGAGGTTTCAGACAATCGAACTTCGACTCCCAGTGGCGAATGAGCGACTGATTCACGTCGAACATCTCGGCCACCTCACCCATCGAGTAGTAGATCTTCTTTACTGCCATAGCAATATCTGTTTTATTCGTTATTTCAAAATCCTGAGCGACGAGGGGTACATATTATTCACTCGCGCCCCCACGCGCTTCACAAATCCCAATGCCTGCCCATTGCACAGCACCAGATTCAACCCCTCCGCAAAGGGCTCGGCCGCCACATCCTGCTTTCGCAGGAACTGAAGCGCCACCTCAACATCCACCTCGCAGCAAGCGACAGCCTTGCGATTAAGGCCAACATAGAAAGCCAATGCTCCATCGGGCCTGAGTCGGCCCTTAAATATCTGGCCCATAGCCACTCCCGAGTATATCACCGACAACGTGCCCGACATCGCCTCCAGAGCATCGTAGTGCTCCCGACGGCAGGCATACAGCATCTCGCCAGCGCCATAGAAGCGCATCTGTTCGGGCTCAACCACCCAGCGCGCGAGCTCCTGCTCGCTCTGACGATCGAGTTTGGTCAGCACCTGTCGGCGCGACTTGGGCATACGACGGCGCGAGGTATCCAACCCCGCCTTAACCGCAACGCCCATAAACATTCCCTCGCCCTGAACTCGGTGGGGGAAGAATCGGAAGGTCTGGAACACCCCTTCGCGGCCTCGCACTACGCCCCACTCCTCGGGACAGGCAATATCGTCAAGTGGCTCGATCTCATCGCCCCACTCCTCCGAGGCACGCTGCAGCACGCCCTCATCCTCCGAGCGGTTAAATGTGCAGGTACTATATATCAACACTCCTCCAGGCCGCAAGGCTTGGAAGGCATTATTCAGAATCTCCCACTGTCGCTCGGCACACATCGCTACATTCTGGTCGCTCCACTGCTCGACGGCCTCCTCCGACTTACGGAACATACCCTCACCCGAACAGGGCGCATCGACCGCCACCGCATCGAACCACCCCTCTAGGGCCATAAGGCGCGAGGAGTCGTTGCAGGTGATGACCATATTGGCCAAGCCCCACTTGCGGGCGTTATCGGCCAAGACGGCTGCGCGACTGCGATTGATCTCGTTGGCTACGACCAAACCCTCACATCCGACCAAAGATGCGTAATGGGTACTCTTGCCTCCCGGCGCGGCACACACGTCGAGGATGCGTCGTCCGCGACACTCCGCTAATCCGCCCAGTGCCTGCATCATAATATATCCCGCAAACTGCGAACTCGCCTCCTGAACGTAGTAGGCTCCCGCGTGAAAAACAGGATCAAGCGTAAATGCAGGGCGCTCGTCGAGCATATATCCCCACTCGCACCAAGGCACTCGCTTCGAGGCCCACTTCGGGGCGGATAGTTTCTCGGCGTTGAGTCGTATGGAGGTCGAGGGCTCGGTTTGAAGCGCAGCACACAGCCGCTCGGCCTCGGTCGGGCCCAGCTCCCTTGTCATCCTATCTATAAATCTCTCGGGTAACTTCATCTCGCTGGCGTATGTTTATTTACGGGCCATCTGTTCGAGCTGCTCGCAGATGCGATCAACAACCTCGGGGTTGGCGACAAAATCATCGACATCCTTATCGACGATGAGCACCCGACCTTTATATATATTATTAATCCACTCCTCATACTTCTCGTTAAGGCTCGAGAGGTACTGCTCGTCGATATTCATCTCGTAGGCACGACCACGTCGCTTGATCTGCGCCACGAGCGTCGGGATGCTCGCACGCAGGTAGATCAGCACATCGGGCTGGGGGATGAGCGTCGTCGTGAGATCAAAGATCTTCATATATGTAGCAAAGTCGCGCGACGAGATCAATCCCATCTGGTGGAGGTTGTCGGCAAAGATATGGGCATCCTCGTAGATGGTACGATCCTGAAAGATGTTCTCATCGCCCGAGCGGAGCATATCGAGCGTCTGCTCGATACGGCTGCCGAGGAACGAGATCTGAAGCTGGAACGCCCAGCGGCTCATATCGTTATAGAAGTCGCCGATGTAGGGGTTATCGCTCTCCTCGTAGTAGGCCTTCGCCCCATAGCGGCGAGTAAGAATCTCCGTAAGGGTGGTTTTGCCACTGCCTATGTTACCTGCAATTGCTACATACATATCTGTTATCGTTTTATTTTCTAAACTTTCACGCTCTCGCGCACTGCGGCCAGCACCTCGTCGCTGAGTACCGAGTCGGCCATCATACGCGGCACCTTGCGTCGGTGGCTCTGCATCTGCCAACGATGGAATGTCCCTCGCGGCACCACCTCCACGCTGGCCCGATACATCACACTCGCGCGCTTGGCATCGTAGTCCGAATTCCGCTCGCGCAACGTGGAATCCAGCTCCTCGACAAAGGTCGCCAGACTGTCGGGCTCACGCACAAACTCCACCACCCAGCGGTGGTAGCCCTTCGAGGAGGGGAGAAAAATGGGTGAGATGGTGTACTCCTCCACCACTGCCCCCGTAACCATACAGGCCCTGAGGAGCGCCTCCTCCGCATTGCCGATCATCAGCTCCTCGCCAAAGGCGTTTATATATTGCTTGGTCCGCCCCACGACCTGCAGCCGATAGGGATCGACCGACGTGAAGCGTACCACATCGCCCAGCTCATAGCGCCAGAGTCCATTCTCGGAGCTCATCAGCAGGGCATACTCCTCGCCTCGTCGAACGCCCTCAAGTGGCACAACACACTCGCCCTGCGCGAACTCATAATAGCATCCATAGTCGGGCATCAGCAGCATCTCGTCGCTGCCACACCGCTCGGCAATGGCCACAAAACCCTCCGAGGCGTTATAGCTCTCCAGATACTCGATCTGCCCTCCCATCACGCAGTCGAACGCATCCCGATAGGGCCGAAAGCTCACCCCGCCGTGCATAAATAGCTCCACGTCGGGCCAAACCTCCTTGACCGTTCGACGGCCCGTTAGTGCCAGCAGTCGCCTCAGCAGTGCCATATTCCACGACGGCACACCTGCCAAAGCCACAATCCGTTGTGAGGCGCACTCGCGGCAGATGGCATCGCACTTCTGATCAAAATTTTCGATCTCCGCCACCCTTCGGCTCGGGGCTCGGAACAATCCACCCCAATCGCCTATGGCTGCAACCATCAGCGCCGAGAGATCGCCCACCAAAGCCTCGCCCTCACGATGTGTCACACCCGAGAGCGTCAGCGTCAGCCCATCGAACAGACGTGATGCGGGGTGCGAATCAAGGTAGAGCGACACAACATCGGCCATACCGCGCAGATGATTTCGCCGTAGCGCCCGTCGCGTGAGCGGGATATATTTACTCCGCGAGGATGTCCCCGACGAGCGGGCAAACATCTTGACTCGCCCCTCGGTCGTGACATTGCGCTCGCCCTGCTGCATACGATTGATATACCCCTCGTAGGAGTCGTAATCAAATCGTGGCACGCGGCGCATAAAATCCTCTGCACCACGAATACTCCGCAGGCCAAACTCACGCCCAAAGGATGTATTCTCACCCTGACGGAGCAGGCTGTCGAGTGTCGCATACTGCCGCTCAACGGCCCTAAGGACCGAACGTTCGATACGGCCACAACGCGCGAGCATAATCTCGCGCCAAACCTTTCCAAAAACCGACATTTTTCTGCATTACTTTATTTATGCCTCAGCTTTGCAAGTAGCTTTTGGAGGTGGTGGCAGAACGGCTCTTCAGAAAGTTGGAGAGGTCTGCTCCCTCATAAAAAACCTTGCCCGGCACACGTTACAAGCAATTCAATCGGTCTCTTCTATCAAATAAGTTTGTAAGAACTCTAATTAAAAAACTCTCCTACAGTCGAAATCGAGCCGGGCATCGAGAATACCACCACTCGGTCGTAGGCATTGATCTGCGTGTCGCCCACAGCGATAAAGACCTTATCACCGCGCACAATACCGCCGATAATCACATCCTGCGGCAGACGCATATCCTTGATCATACACTTCGTTGCGGGCGAGTTGGGCTTGACGATAAACTCCAGCACCTCGGCCTCGCTACCCGACAGGCAACGAATGGCCTGCACATCGGTTGACATCGTGAAACGGAAGATATTCGATGCCGTAACACGTTTCTTATTGATGATCGTGTCGATACCCACGCTCTCCGCCAGACGGATGTAGTTGAGATTCTCGACCTCGGCAATGACCTTCTTCACGCCCATACGCTTGGCCTGCATCGCCGCCAGGATATTCGTCTCGCTACGTCCCGTAACAGCCAGGAAGGCATCCATACTCGCCAATCCCTCCTCCATCATAGCGTCCAGATTGCGGCCATCCTCGTGAATGATGAGCGTATGCTCCAGCTCCTCGGCCAAACGGTAGGCCTTCTCGCCGTTGTACTCGACCATCTTCACATTCATATCCTGCTGCAATTCCAGTGCAACTCTCACGCCGATGCGCGAGCCGCCCAGAATCATCAGATTCTTCACCTCGACGCTCTTCTGTCCCGAGAGCTCCGTCACGCTGCGTGCCACATCCTTGCGGGCGATGATATAGACCACATCCCCTTCGAAGAACTCATCCTGGCCTCGCGGAATGATGGTCTGCGAGCCACGCGTGATGGCCACAGCACGGAACTCGGTAATCGAGCCATCGTCCGCCAGCTCCATCAGCTTACGGCCGAGCAGAGGCGAGGTGGGCTCCAGCTTAAATACCACCAGTGCCAGCAAACCGCCCGAGAAATCGACGTAGTCGGTGGTAGAGGTGTGGCCCAGCAGATTCGTTACCTCCTGCGCGGCAATCTGCTCGGGGTGGAAGAGGTAGTCGATACCCATATCGATGAACATCTCCTTGTTGTTGGGCTCGAGGTACTCGTTGTGGTCGATACGCGCGATCGACTTCTTGGCACCGAGCTGCTTGGCCATAATGGCCGAGAGGATATTCATATTCTCGTCGTGATTGACGGCAATGAACAGATCACAACGCCTAACGCCCGCCTTGCGCAACACGGCAAAGGTGGTGGTGTCGCCTTCGATGGTAATCAGATCGGCCATAGCCTTCAGCTCGTCGAGCGCCTTCACGTCGCTGTCGATAACCGTAATATCGTGGCCGCTACCGCTCAGCATACGCGCCAAGTGGCTACCCATCTCTCCGATTCCTGAAATAACAATCTTCATTGTTCAAAATCTTTTTGCCCGCACACTACTCCCCTCCCCCATCCCGTTATAAACCACGAGTGCGGCGGGAGCAAGGCACATAATTTTGCAAATTAACATACAAATATATAAATTTGTGGGGAGAATTTCAACATATTGGCAACTTTTAACTAATAACGAGCTATGTCAGCAACATTTTCTACAATATTGATTGTCATTTTGATATCGATCGGCTTTGTCGGCTTCTTCTTTTTGGGAATGTCGCTCACCCAAATTTTCAAGGGGCACGACATCGACTCGGAGATCGCCACAAACAAGGATATGCAACGTCTTGGCATTAAGTGTGCCGTGCAGGAGTCGCGCGAGGATACGGGTACCGACTGTGCCGATATAGGCTGTCACGGCAACTGCTCATCGTGCGATATCGACCACGACGCGGCCAAGGCCTAAACCCCAAATCGCTATGAAAAACAGCCTGTTACTTCTGCTCTCGCTCCTGTGCTTTGTCGCCTGCTCTGATCCAGAGCCAAAGCCCGTACTCCGCTTTCACGACGGCAGACTGCGCATTGCGCAATTTACCGATATTCACCTCTCGGTGGATGATCCCGTAAGCGCCCCCGTAGCCGACACTCTGTTGGCCGTTATTGAGAAGGAGCAC
>JAFOEH010000312.1 GCA_017380275.1 Alistipes sp. | reverse complement strand
GGTGTTGATCAAACCTGAAGCGAAACCGAAACCGGTACCCTTATTCTCATTAATATCTACAACGCTTACACCGAAACCAGCGAATACCTTAGCGTAGTAAACGCGATCCTCGCGGTAGCCACCAATCCAGTTAGAAAGGTTCAAAACAGCGTCAACGTGAGGCATAACCCACTTGCTCTCATAAGCAGTAGTCTTGGTAGCGGGGCTGATCTGGCCACCAGCAACCTGGAAACGAGCACCTACGATGGGGTTGAACCACTTGGTAAGGCTACCCTCAAGCTGCCAACCGAGGTTGTCAGAGAAATCACCCTGATCCTTCATCCAGTCGTTCCAACCGGTAGCGTTAAGACCACCACCAATTGAAAGCTCCCAGTTTGACCAGAAACTGTTGTTCATAATACCTTTCCAGCGAAGCTTCTCAGCTGAATTCTCCTGAGCGAAAACGCTGCTCGCAGAGAACGCTACAATAGCGATAGAAAGTAAAAACTTTTTCATAATTAAATTTGTTTATGTGCTGTGAATAATAAAATTTTCTGTTTCACACGTTAAATATTAGGTACTACCCCTGCTACCATTCCGCCTCTCGCAACGCCCGATGCGTCACAAAAGCAAAACTATCATCGAGATAGTAACCGTATATACAGCACAAAGATGTGAATAAAAAAGCAAATCACCAAACAATCTATCAGTTTTTTCACTTTTTTTTCACATCTTTGTGCTTGTCATACTCCCGTTGGGGCACACTGTGCCACCGCTTCGGGGTGCGATTAACCGCACTTAGAGTATCCGCAAGACATACAGGTGAGGCAACCATTCTGGTAAGCCATCTCCTCCTGACCGCAATGCGGGCACTTACCCTTAGACTTGGTACCGTCGGCGATGTACTGCTTCAGCGCGCGCTGCACACCATTCTTCCAGGTATTGATGCTCTCGCTATTAAGGTGCAGACCATCAATCAGATGCACTACCTTGTCGATAGGCATTCCGTGACGCAATACGCCCGAAATCAGCTTCGCATAGTTCCAGAACTCCTCATCGAACAGACGCGAGATACCGCCAATGGTGTTGGTGTATCCGTAACGGTCCTGATACTGGAAGTCGTAACGCTTCGAGCCGTCAGCCTCGCGCACCTTGAGAATCCAACCCTTCTTAATCTTGGGCGGAATGTACATTGCATCCTCCTCAATCTTACCGGTGAAGATCTCGTAAGGACGATCATTCTGAATACCCACGAATGCGATCCAGTCCTCCTTTCCGTTCTTGAAACGAACAATGTCGGCGGGAATAGAGGTCGGGCGACGCGACTTAGAGGGCTCCTCGCACTTCTGCTCCTGCTTAGGCTTGCTCTTGGTATCGAGCAACACTCCCGAGCGGCAACCGTCGCGATATACCGTAACACCCTTACAGCCACACTCCCAAGCCGTGCGATATACATCGGCTACGAGCTCCTCGGTAACATCGTTGGGAAGGTTCACCGTCACCGAAATTGAGTGGTCAACCCACTTCTGGATAGCTCCCTGCATACGCACCTTTGCCACCCAGTCGATATCGTTTGCCGTAGCGCCGTGGTAGGGTGAAGCCTCCAGCCAAGTCGCCAACTCGTCGTCCGAGATCTCCTGCAGACGAGAGGTATCGTAACCGTTGCTCTCCAGCCACTTAACAAACTGATGGTGATATACATAGTACTCCTCGAACTTCTCGCCCATCTCGTCGATGAAGTCGGCCTTCTTGCCTCGGTCCGAGGGGTTGATCTTGCGACGACGCTTATATACGGGACGGAACACAGGCTCGATACCCGACGTGGTCTGCGACATCAGCGATGTGGTACCCGTGGGGGCAATCGTAAGCATTGCGATGTTACGACGGCCGTGCTTTACCATCTCGGCGTAGAGCTCGGGATCAACATCCTTGATACGCTGGATCATCGGGTTGGATGCCTCGCGCGCAGCATCGAAGATAGGGAACGCACCGCGCTCCTCGGCCATCTTAACCGAAGCACGGTAAGCCTCAACGGCCAGCGTGCGGTGTACGCTTACAGCGAAGTCGATAGCCTCATCCGAGCCATAACGCAAGCCCAGAGCGGCCAGCATATCGCCCTCGGCCGTGATACCGAGGCCCGTACGGCGGCCCTTCAGAGCCATATCCTTGATCTTGAGCCAGAGGTCATACTCCACGCGGCGGATCTCCTCCTCCTCGGGGTCTGATGCCACCTTGTTGATGATCAGCTCAACCTTCTCAAGCTCCAGATCGATGATGTCGTCCATCATACGCATCGCCTTAGCAACGTGCTCGCGGAACAGGTCGAAGTTGAATTTAGCCTCAGCCGTGAAGGGATTCTCAACGTAGCTGAGCAGGTTGATTGCCAAAAGACGGCAGCTATCGTAGGGACACAAGGGAATCTCACCGCAGGGGTTGGTCGATACGGTGGTAAAGCCCAAGTCGGCATAGCAGTCGGGAATACTCTCACGAAGGATGGTATCCCAGAACAATACACCCGGCTCGGCCGACTGCCAAGCGTTGTGGATAATCTTATCCCAGAGCTTCTTGGCGTCGATATCTGTTGTCATCACGGGATTCTCCGAGTCGATGGGGAACTGCTGACGGTATGACTGACCGCTCTGCGCAGCACGCATAAACTCGTCGTCGATCTTGATCGACACGTTAGCGCC
>JAFOEH010000311.1 GCA_017380275.1 Alistipes sp. | reverse complement strand
GAACGGTAACGTACTGTGGAAGACCAAGCGTGCCCCCAACTTCGACAAGGGTAGTATGATTCTTGCCGACGGCCTTATCATCGCTACCGATGGAGCAAGCTCACTCTACCTTATCGAGCCCAGCGCCGAGGGCTACAAGCAGATCTCTGCAGCTCCTCTGTTGGCAGGTGGCGACGGCGAGGGGCAGTTGGGTGGCCGTATGGCAAACGGCAACTGGGCACCTCTGGCTTTGGCCGATGGCTTACTCTTGATCCGCAACCATCAAGTGATGAAGTGTGTGAAGGTAACAAAGTAGCACAGCTACAACATTCATAAGCTGATTTTTGACGAGTGCCCGACCTCGTGAGAAGTCGGGCACTCCTTTTTATCCCCGTTTTTTCGTCTTCAGGGGCGATTTTTTCGCTTTGGTGCAGAAATGGGAAGACTCATACAGGAAATTTCTTTTCTTTGTATTAGAGAAATACACAAAAACATTTTATACACACGATTATGAAAAAATTACTTTTTGCTTTGGCCCTCATCGCCTCAGCAGCAACTGCCTCTGCGCAGGATTGGCCCTATTATCTTGGCCCTACGGCCGACCTTAAATCACCCCAGAAGAATCTCCTCCGCGAGTGGCCCGCCACGGGTCCCGAGGTTGTCTGGTCAACCGAGGTTGGCATCGGCTATGGAGGTCCCGTTGTAAAGAACGGCAAGGTCTATCTTCTGGACCGCAACCACGAGACCGAGGAGGAGATTATGCGCAGCTTCGACCTCAAGACGGGCAAGGAGCTCTGGAGCTACAAATACTCCGCTCCGGGCAAGGTAGCCTACCCGGGCTCACGCAGCGTTCCCACCGTCGATGGCAAGTACGTCTATTCGGTAGGTCATAGTGGCCACTTCTACTGCTTCGAGGCCGAGACGGGCAAACCCGTCTGGAATAAGAATATCTGGAGCGAGCACGGCGGCACGAAGCTCCCCGTATGGGCGATTTCGCAGTGCCCGCTGATCTATGGCGATCTGGTTATCGTTTCGTCGCTTGCCCCCAACGCAGGTCTTTTGGCCTATAACAAGGTTACGGGCCAGGAGGTATGGAAGACCGAGAACCTCGGCCCCGAGTCATACACCAGCCCCACCATCGTCAAGGTCGATGGCGAGGATCACCTCTCGATTGTGATCTCTTCGACCAATACGTTTATGCACCGCGAGGCTCCCGTTGTTAAGGGCCGCGTTATCGGTCTTAACCCCAAGACGGGCGAGGAGCTGTGGCGCTACGACAATTGGCAGTGTATGATTTCGTGCGCACCCCTTACCGAGGCGGGCGACAACAAGTTCCTCATCGTCGGAGGTTACGAGCGCGGATCGACTCTTATTCAGGTCGTTAAGGAGGGTGGCAAGTATGCTGTCAAGGAGGTATTCGTTCAGAACGAGTTCGGCGATCAGACCAAGCCCGCACTCTTCATCGACGGCCACTTCTACGCCCAGTACGGCACTAACAACCGCCGTGACGGATTGTGCTGTATGGACATTAACGGCAACGTTCTGTGGAAGACCAAGCGCGAGCCCAACTTCGACAAGGGTAGTATGATCTACGTTGATGGCCTTCTGCTGGCCACCGACGGTGCCGATGCGCTCTACCTTATCGACCCCTCACCCGAGGGCTACAAGCAGCTGGCAAAGGCTGATTTGTTGAAGTCTGACATCGCCACCGAGGGCCGCGGCAACTGGGCACCTTTGGCTCTGGCTGATGGTCTGTTGCTGATCCGCAACCACTCTAAGATGATGTGCGTAAAGGTTACAAAGTAACCCCACCGCCCGAAGATAATGTTTGTAATTAGATTAGGTTATTAAATGCGTGAAGGCTGCACGACCACTTGGTTGGGCAGCCTCTTTTTTATTTGCCCACAAGAATTTTCGTATTCCGAAATATATTTGTATATTTGTAAAAATTGCTTTATGACCAAAGAAAATCCATACTCAGCTCGTGAGGAGCAAATCGCCCGCATCTCCAAGGCTATGGGCCACCCCGCGCGTATCGCCATTCTGCACTTTTTGGCCAAGCGCGACTCGTGCTACTTCGGCGCGATACACGAGGAGCTCCCCATCGCCAAAGCCACCGTCTCGCAGCACCTGAAGGAGCTCAAGGAGGCTGGTCTTATTCAGGGCGAAATTGAGCCTCCGCGCGTTAAGTATTGCATCAACCGAGCCAATTGGAAGATGGCCCAATACCTTATGAGTGAATTCTTTGGCCAACTATTCCCCGAGAAAAAAGAGAGGTGCTGCGAATAACAGCACCTCTTCGTTTTCACGCTCCTTTACACCAGTTGTAGCACATATGCCGAACCCACATATACCACGATAAAACATAGCACAAATATCGCTACACCCTTTCCATTTTTGATGTTCGTAGCCTCCGCAAAGGCCTTATAACTCCAGAAGAAATACCATATCGAGAAGATCATCGACACCAATCCCACAACCATCAGCAAGGTTGTGTATTGCAAAGCCGTTTCAAAACTTCCGTCGGTCATCAACCCCATAACGCTACGCACCGACGGAATGGCAAACATCAACAGCGAGAGGTCAAACGGGATACGCGCAAAGAGGTTAAACGCCGCCACATCCCAGAATCTCACCTTCGACTTCGACGCCACTGCGCCTGCCACATATAGCACCACTGCAAATATCAACCACGCAATCAGCTGCTGCAACGTCGCCTTCATCAGGCTGCCACCGGCATAATTTATCTGCGTAATAGAGCTCATACGCAATCCCACCTGCCAGCAGAATACCGACATCAGAATCATCGCCGCAATTCCCCAGCACAACGCCTGACGCAGGGGCAGGTATCGGAACGGATTTATCAACTTTTTCATAATCTCACCTTATTTATATTTAACCTTTTATCTCTCCACTGCGCCCTATCGCCGTTCACTCTCGATAGCCGTGAGCGTCGCAATCACATCATCCAGCCTATTTCTCACCGTCGGGTAGCTCAGCTCCATCCTCGCTGCCATCTCCTTTATCGAGCCGCTGCAACGCACAAAATCACAAATAAATCTCTGGTCCTCCTCGCTGAGTTGCATCAGCGCTGGCAGGCGATAATTGCCCTCAATTTTTGTCGCACACTCCGTGCAATGCATCGTATGCACCTTCAGCACTCCACCGCACGAGGGGCACTCTTTGGGTAAACGAACTTTTCTCTCCATAGTTTTCCTCGGGGCGGAACTCCATCTCCCACCCGTCACAACAAAACTAACAATAAAATTAATTTTACACAAGCATTTCTTTAATTTTATTTAGTTTTGATTTAATTTTATTTAATTGTTCATCACTTTTTACCACTTCTCGCTCCATTCCAGCCAAACCATCCTTCGCAAAAAATCCTCCACATCTCCACCCTCCACACAAAATTTTTCCCTTCCCCCTCCCCACCCCCCCCACAAAAAAAAGAGTGCCCCATCGGGACACCCTTTTCTCTTTATCGGACAGTATTAATTACTGAGCCTTCAACTCGTTAAGAGCCTTGTTGTACTTCTCGTACTTAGCCATCATACCCTCCTCATCACGAAGACGGAAAGTCAGGTTCTTCAAGGTCTCAACAACGGTAGCATTCTTGGGATCGATCTCGTAAGCAGACTCCAGAACGGGAACTGCGGGCTTGTAAGCCTCAATTACCTTCTTCTGGTCAGCCTGGAAATCAGCGTTGCTACGATAGTCGCGTGAGTTCATCTCATCGTTCATAGCGTCGCCCTTGAATACATACGACAGACCGAGGTTGTAGATAGCCTGAACATTCTTGGGATCCAACTCAACAACCTTCTGGAATGACTTGATTGACTCCTCGTAGTTCTTCAAGCGGTCAAACATAATAGCGCGGCTGTTCCACAAGCTCTTGTTCTGAGGATCGCGGGCAAGAGCACCGTCAATCATCTCAACCAACTCGTTGGGGTCACCTACGGGGTTCTCGGGATCGATGTAGATGCTGATCAAACCCTCGATAATCAAGGTGTTAGCGGGGAACTTAGCCAAACCCTCCATCAGCACCTGCTTAGCACGCTGAAGGTTAGCAACGCGAACCGATGAATCCTTCTGGCCGTTGTAAGCGTGGAAGAGGTAGAAGTAGATGTTACCCTCAGCGTCGGTGTGACCAGCAGCCAAAGCCTTGTTCAAAGCATCAGCACCCTTTGCATAAGAAGCGGGGTTGGTCTCGCCATCAACTACATACATCAAACCTGCGTTGAACAAGTAGTCATAGTTCTTCTCACCGGTGTAACCCTTCATCTCCTGAACAGCGAAAGCCGAGAGGAAGTTCTGAGCTGACGCACCAGCGTTACCAGAAGTGTTGTTCACGCTACCCATCGTGCGGTAGAAGTTCTCAACCTTTACCAAACCCTCGTTAGCCTTAGCAGCGAGCTTAGGATCAACCTCAGCAGCCTTTACGAAAGAGTTAGCAGCCTCCATAGCCAGATCGCCATCCTTAACAGTCTGGGTTACAACCCAAGTCTTGATCTTGCCATCGGCAGCAACATACACCTTCAACATAGGATAGGTGTACTCGGTGTAAGCAGCACCGTTAATTACCACATTGTCGGTCTGAGCAGTAGCGCGGCCCAGAGCAACTGCAGCCATAGAGTAATCCATATCCTGGAAAATGTCCTTCGAAGGAGCCTCTGCAGCCTCATAGTAAGCGTTACCACGAGCAATCCAAGTAGCGCCCTTAGCAGCCTTCTTGGCATCCTTTGAATCCGAATCAGCCTTAGCCAACTTAGCTACGATAGCCTCCTTGTTGACCTTCTGTGCAATTGCCATTGGTGCTGCCATAAGCGTTATGGCCATCACCGCGAAAATTAATCTTTTCATAACGAAGTTAATTTCTGTTTATTAAGAAAACGGTTTATTAAATTATTTATTGTACTTTTAGTTCACTTTTTGGCATTCTACTCTTCGGCCTTAGTCTGCTCCTCTGCCGTAATGCTTTCTGCCGCAGGCTGTTCCGCATTAACGATGATATTCTCATCCGTCTGCTCCTCCTCTTCGCTCACAGGCACTGCCATCACCGAAGCAATCACATCGCCCTCGCGCAGATTGATAATCTTCACACCCTGCGTAGCGCGACCTGCCACACGAATCTGATCCACCTTGGTACGGATTGTTACACCCGAGCGGT
>JAFOEH010000310.1 GCA_017380275.1 Alistipes sp. | reverse complement strand
CCTGACGAAGTTTTAACGCGCGCGAGAATAGTTTTGGTATCTCCGCACGGACATTTTCGTGGCAGAAGTCGACGGCCTCGTAGCCGGGCTTTACGATGAGTGCCTCGCGCGAGGTAGAACCAATCTTGTAGTCGTTGGTAAAACGGATATTCTTCGGGGCACGCAGGGCGCACTCGCCGCAGAACAGGCAGCGTCCCAGATCGAGTGTGAAGGGGTTTGCCGAGATCGCCCCCGTCGGGCAGATCTTCGCTGCGGCCTCCACGTCGGCCATATCCTCGCTCGGCGTGAGCACGGGGCGACCGCGAAACTCCTCGGTCAGATTGACTGCATTCAGATCGGGGATATACTGCCAGCCGTGGCTACGTAGTACCTTTATCTTTGGTAGTATCATATCGTTGTTTTTTAGCGGCTAAAGGTCGTGGCCGCAGTATGACAGATTAAAACTCTTATTGCAAATCGGGAAATCCGAGATTCCCTCGCCACGCACGGCCAAAGCCAGCGCTAACCAGTTATGCACGCTGGGGTCTTTGATCTTGTAGGTCGCAATCGCGCCCCCGGCGTCGGTCAGCGCAACGTGGCATATCTCGCCTCGCCAACCCTCCACCAGCGAGAAGGCAAGCGAACGAGCCTTGAGCGGCGAAGAGTAGTCGGGACGGCTGATCTCCGTGGGCTTGTAACCATCGAGCAAAGTAATGATGTAGTCGGCCGACTGCAACACCTCGTCGCAGCGCATCTTAAGGCGTGCCATCACATCGCCATCGTGCTGGACGACCATCTTATGTTGCAAGCGGGTGTATGCCCCGAAGGGGTGCGAGAGGCGCACGTCGCGTCCCACGCCACTTGCTCGGGCGGCCATACCTACGCCTCCGATGCGAGCCATCTCCGCCTTGGGTACGATGCCGCACTGCTCAAAACGCGAGAGCAGCGAGGGCGACGAGGCAATATCCTCCGCAACCTCGTTATAGCGGCGACGAATCTCAGCGACGTTCTCTGCGATCATCTGTATCTTCTCTTGCGTGAGTGGTTTATTTGTTCCCGCAGGGCGTATCAAACCCTTGCCGAAACGGTTGCCGCACCACGCCTGTGTGGTGTTGATGGTCATCGTACGCAGTGCCTCGCAGGCACCTGTCCGAGCTGATAACCTACATCCATCGACAGCGCTCCCGTGTCGGCAATGTGCATTGCCATACGCTCCAGCTCCAGCGCTATGGTGCGCTCTACAGAGAGTGCCTCCGACGCTGAGCCGAGGCCGAGTTTCTCCACCGTTGAGCAGTAGGCTGTCGAGTGAGCTATGGCGCTGTCGCCCGCAATCGACTCCGAGAGCAGAGTTTGTCGCAGACGGTTCTGCGTTGCTGCAAACTCGTGTTCCACGCCTCGGTGCTGGTAGCCCAGCGCAATCTCCAGGTGTAGCACATTCTCGCCGTTGCAGATAAATCGGAATGCTCCCGGCTCGATGATACCTGCGTGAATCGGGCCCACATTAACCTCGTGCAACGAATCGCCCTCGATCGTGTAGAAGGGGTAGTTGTCGATATTTGAGTTGTGGTTGCGGCGGTCGAACGAAAAGCGCAGAGGCTTGCACCACGGCATCGAATCGAACTCGACGTTATACAGCTCTGCAATCTCTCGCTCGTAGGGGTGCAGTGCCGGGTGCAGTGCCGTGAGCGACGGCAGCGCTACATCGTCGTAGTACTCCATTCGGAATGACGAGATCATCACTCGATGCTCCTCATCGTCGGCCAGCAGCAGATAGAAACGCAGGGCCTCGCCATCGGGTACGGCGAAGTAGT
>JAFOEH010000309.1 GCA_017380275.1 Alistipes sp. | reverse complement strand
GTGTTGATTCACTTTATACTCTTCATCGCCGAGCGCAAAAAGACAATCAAGGGCTACGCCCGTGATGAAATATTCCAGTAAAAGAGAATGTAAAATCCAACCTCTTCAGTGGCGGCTACTCAACGAGTGGTCGCCATTTTTTTAGTAACCCCAAACGTCCCATTATTTTACAAAAAATTCTTATATTTGTAAATTGGAAAGAATTGTTATGACCGACACCGCACGATATATCACCCTGAGCCAACTTCAGCAGCGCATCAAAGCCGCTGTCGAGCAGTCGTTGCCCCTTCCGCAGTGGGTTGTGGCCGAGATCTCGGAGCTGAAGGTCAATTACTCGGGCCACTGCTACTTGGAGCTTGTCGAGAAGTCGGAGCCCACGCGCGGTGGTGCGCCCATCCCGCGTGCGCAGGTGCGTGCCGTCATCTGGCGACAGCAATATGCTATGCTCAGCTCCTATTTCCACGCCGAGACGGGTTCGAAGCTGGCCTCGGGAATGAAGATTATGGCAAAGGTCATCGTCAGTTACCACGAACTCTACGGTCTCTCGCTACAGATTACCGACCTCGACCCCTCCTACACTCTGGGCGAGGTGGAGCGCCAACGACAGATGACCATCGCCCAGCTTCAGGCCGATGGCGTGTGGGATCTCAACCGCGAGGAGCCGATGCCCCTGCTCGTTCAGCGTGTGGCCGTTGTTTCGAGCGGTGCTGCCGCAGGCTACCGCGACTTCTGCAACGAACTCTCGGCAGGAGGTTACGCCTTTCGTGTGGAGCTCTTCGATGCCGTGATGCAGGGCCAGGCGGCCGAGGAGTCGTTATGCCAAGCTCTGGAGCGAGTGGCGCAGCGCGTGGAGGAGTTCGATGCTGTGGTCATCATCCGAGGAGGCGGTTCGGCAAGCGATTTGAGCTGCTTCAACTCCTATCGTCTGTGCAGTTATGTAGCGCAGTTCCCGCTGCCCGTCATTACGGGTATCGGCCACGATAAGGATGTGAGCGTTGCGGATATGGTCGCCCACACCCCGCTCAAAACCCCTACCGCCGTGGCGGCGTGGCTCACCGAGCGTATGGCACGTCAGGATGGCTGGCTGGAGGAGGCTGCGGTTCGACTTATGCAGTTGGCGCAGTCAGCTACCGAGCGCGAGCGGGTGCGTCTGGAGCGTCTTGAGAGCGATCTGAGGGTGGGGGCTGTGCGCCGTTGCGAGCGCGAGACGATGCGCCTCAGGCTCTGTGGCGAGCAGCTGCGCGGAGGTGTCGAACGCCTTATCGAGCGCCAGCGTAGCTTCCTGAGGATGGCTGCCGAGGTGGCGGAGGCTCGAGCCCCCGAACGAATCCTGAATTTGGGCTTCGCCGTGGTGAGATGCGACGGGCGTGCCATAACTTCGGCCGAGGGACTCTCGGGCCATGAGGTAGAGATTGAGCTTGCAAAGGGTAGCGTGAAGGCAGAGATTAAGTAGATTTTTATATTAGAGGATATGAAAAAAACAGCATTGATTGAAAAAGGGAAAGATGGGACTTATTCAGTATATTCAGCCGATACTGAGTGTGTAATTGTTGGCGAAGGTGATACGAAAGAAGAGGCAATCGCTGATTTTGAAAATGCTTTGCAAGTGGCTGTAGAATTCTATGCAGAAGATGGAAGGGAGTTGCCCGAAGATCTAAAAGATGTTGAATTTGAATATAAATTGGTTGAAAATATCATTATAAATAATGACTAAGAAAAAACTTTCATACAACGAGGCGATAGCCGAAATTGAGCAGATCCTCGCGCGCCTGCGCGATGAGCAGATCGATGTCGATTCGCTCTCGGCACAGGTTAAGCGCGCCACGGAGCTTATCGAGCAGTGCAAAGCGCAACTCACCGACGTTGAACGGGCTGTGAAGGCCGAACTGGAGTAGAATGAAACAACTCATAAAACATATCCTCAACCTCTTCCCTCGCCCGTTGCTGCAACGTGTGGCGGGGTGGGCTGTGCCCCTGCTCGGACTCCTCTATGTGGGTCGCGGTAAGGAGTGCCCGCTGTGTGGTTGCCGCCGTCGTAAGTTCCTCCCATACGGCTATGTCAATCAGCGCGAGAATGCCCTCTGCCCCAACTGCCTGGCTCTGGAGCGCCATCGTCTGTTGTGGCTCTGGCTGCTGCGCGAGAGCGACCTCGGTCGTGGAGCTATGGCTCTGCCGCGACTGCTGCACATCGCCCCCGAGGTGGCCCTTATGCGTAAGTTCCGCAAGATGTATGCCCGTGAGCAGGAGCGATATGTAACGGCCGATCTGGAGAGCCCGCTTGCCGATATGCATTTCGACGTGCAACAGATTCCGCTCGCCGACTCGTCGTTCGATGCCATTATCTGCAACCACATCCTTGAGCACGTCGAGGATGATAGCCGTGCCCTCGGCGAACTCTACCGCATACTCAGCCCCGGAGGCTGGGGTGTTATCCTCTCGCCCGTGGAGCGCGAGCGCGAACACACCTTCGAGGATGACTCGATTACCGACCCCAAGGAGCGCACCCGCATCTTCGGCCAGTACGACCACCGTCGCATCTATGGCCGCGACTATATCGACCGCCTTCGCGCGGCTGGCTTCGAGGCCGATGCCATACCCTACGCCAAGGCCTTTACGCCGAAGGAGCGCGAGCTCTACGCCCTCACCGACGAGGAGCTGTATATTGTTTGGAAACCGACTAAACGAGATTGATATGGACCCATTGAAAAGATATGGCTCACTACGCCGCTACATAGCTTCGACCTACTCGGAGCAGACGCAGCAGACCATCGACGATGCCTTGATCTACGCCTCGGAGCGTATGCAGGGCTATGCCCGCTACGATGGCACCCCGCTTTTGGACCACGACGTTGCCGTTGCCGAGATTGCTACACGCGAGATTGGCCTCGGTCGTAACTCGACGGTGGCCGCCATTCTGCACGATGTGCTTCGCATCGCCAACAAGGAGCAGCCCGAGATGGTTGATCCCATCTCGCGCGAGATACGCGAACGCTTCGGCGAGCCTGTGTTGGGCATCATCGTGGGGCTGTGCAAGATCTCCAACATCAAACTCAAGGTCTCGAAGGAGCAGGCCAACGACTTCCGCGATATGATTGTCAGCTACTCGGAGGATCCGCGCGTGATTCTGATCAAGCTGGCCGACCGTCTGGAGGTTATGCGCGAGCTGCAGATCTTCCCGCCCGAGAAACGCCGCAAGAAGTCGTGGGAGAGTATGAATCTCTACGCCCAGATTGCCCATAAGCTGGGCCTCTATGCGCTGAAGAGCGAGCTGGAGGATTTGGCGCTGAAGTGGTTGGAGCCGAAGGATTATGAGTATATCTGCCGCCGTCTGGAGGAGACCGAGAGCGAGCGTCAGACCTTCATCGCCCGCTTCCTTGTCCCCATCGAGGAGAAACTCAAGGCGGTGCCGGGCCTAAGCTACCACATCAAGGGCCGCACCAAGTCGGTCTATTCGGTTGTGAGCGACTGCTACACGCCCAACCCCAAGCGTATGCGCGACTGGGTTACCATCCCCAAGTCCAACGGCTACGAGTCGTTGCACACCACCGTCTCGGCGGGAGAGGGGCGCTGGGTTGAGATTCAGATTCGTTCGGAGCGTATGGATGCCGTGGCCGAGCGAGGTATCGCGGCCCATTGGCGTTACAAGGGTGTGAATCAGGGCGGTCAGACCTCGGAGCAGTGGCTCAGCCGTCTAAGGGAGGTGCTGGAGGAGACCACTCAGTCGCTCACGCAGCGTTTCGATGCCACCCCCTCGACCAGCGAGATCTTTGTCTTTACGCCCAATGGCGACATCCGCAAACTCGCCGAGGGTGCTACCGTGCTGGACTTTGCGTTCGATATCCACACCAACCTCGGCGCAACCTGTACGGGAGCCAAGGTGAACAACCGTGCTGTACCCATCCGCGAGGTGCTGCGCAACGGCGATATCGTGGAGGTGATGACCCAAAAGAACCAAACACCCAAAGCCGACTGGCTCTCGTTCTGCGTCACCTCGAAGGCTCGCTCGCGCATCAAGTCGTTTGTTCGCGAGGAGCAGATGAAATTTGCCCGCATGGGTCGCGATTAATAAATTAAGTGACAACACT
>JAFOEH010000308.1 GCA_017380275.1 Alistipes sp. | reverse complement strand
ATTCCATGAAAACAACAAAATACATCCTGACAGCATCTTCGGGCCTAATTCTCGAAGGCGGAGGAATGCGCGGAGTATTCACCAGCGGAGTACTCGACAATCTTATGGATCGCGGCATACGTTTTGCCTACACCATAGGCGTGAGCGCAGGTGCCTGCAACGGACTGTCGTATATGTCCGAGCAGCGCGGACGTGGCAAATTCAGCAATATCGACCTGCTGGAGAAGTATCGCTACATAGGCCTTAAGCAGCTCATCACCAAACGCAACATTATGGACTTCGACCTGCTGTTCCACACCTTCCCCGAGCAGATTATCCCCTACGACTACGAACGCTATGCCCACTGCCGCGAGCGTTTCGAGATGGTCACTACCGATTGCCTCACGGGCAAGGCCTGCTACTACGAGGAGAAGCACGACCCGAAGCGAATCATCGACATCGTGAAGGCTTCCAGCTCGCTGCCCTTCGTCTGCCCTATTGCCTACGTCGATGGCCAACCGATGCTCGATGGCGGCATTGCCGACTCCATCCCCCTAAAGCGTGCCCGCGAGCTTGGCTACACCAACAATCTTGTGGTGCTGACTCGCAACCGCGGCTATCGCAAACCCGACAAAGAGGGCAAGACACTCCCCTTCTTCTATGGCGAATATCCCGCCCTACGCCAGGCCATACGCAGCCGTAATCGCCTCTATAACGAGCAAATTTCGCTTGTCGAGCAGGAGGAGCAGGCAGGCCGACTTACGGTCCTTCGCCCCGAGAAACCCATCACCGTAGACCGTATGGAGCGCAACACGCAGAAGCTACTCGACCTCTACAACGAGGGATACGCCCTCGCCGCCGAGATAGAGTTTACGAAGTAACGATACAGAAAAGGCTGCCCCGACAAAGGACAGCCTCTTTTATTGCGTGAGGAATCACTACCAGCCGAGATCCTTCATCGTACGATCCTTAGGAGTCTTGGGCAGCGGCTTACGATCCTTGAGCTGCTCCAGAGCCACCTCGATAGCCTTGTTGAGCTGCTCGTCGATGCCCTGCTGCTGCTTAATCGGGTCGTTGTCGATCAAGATATCGGGATCCACACCGTGATTCTCGACAATCCACTCGCCCGTAGCAGCGTCGTAGTTTGTGAAGAAGGGTACTCGCACGTCGGTACCATCCATATAGGGCAATGTGCCACTGATACCCACGATACCGCCCCAAGTACGTGTTCCCACAACAGTACCAATCTTGTTGGCCTTGAAGCTCCACGGGAACAGATCGCCATCCGATGCCGAATACTTATCAATCAACAGCACCTTCGGGCCGTGATGTGTAGCGTCGGGGATAGTACCGTTGCTCTCGCGACCACGCGCCATAGTCATACGGTAGGTCTTACGCAACAGACGCTCGATAACCATAGGCGAGATGTTACCACCGCCATTTGCACGGTCGTCGATAATCAGCGCCTCCTTATCCAGCTGAGGATAGAAGTAACGTGCAAACTCGTTCAAGCCCTCGACTCCCATATCGGGGATATAGATATAACCTACACGACCATTCGAAGCCTCCTCGACCTTGCGGATGTTCTCCTGTACCCAATTGTAGTGATACAACGGATGCTCGTTGTCGATGGGGTTCACCACAATCTTATGAGCACCCTCGGCCGATGCTGTGCTGTTAACCGTAAGCTCGGTCAAAACGCCTGCCTTGCCAATCAGAAGCTCGTAGATATTCTTCACGCTCGTAGTCGCCACGCCA
This sequence comes from Alistipes sp., assembly GCA_017380275.1. The sequence continues at coordinate 145 of JAFOEH010000308.1, read as the reverse complement.
TCGATAGCAACGATATAATCGCCCTCCTTAACCGCCATTCCAGGCGCACAGAGGGCGTACTTTTCAGTGGAGACACACTTTTTGCCGGGGCGATCGGACGCACAGACCACCCGGGCGGCGACTATGACCTCCTGATGAAGAGCAT
>JAFOEH010000006.1 GCA_017380275.1 Alistipes sp. | reverse complement strand
GTCCTATGTTACACCTTTTCGAGCACGAAATATCCATCGAGGAGTTACCCAAGCAGTTCACTTGGCCTTTCCACTACACACCCCATCCGCTCTGTCGCGAGGCAGCTGCCGAGGTTGAGGAGTATCTGCGCTCGCGCCCCGATTGGAGTGAGGAGATTGCTGCCGGAAAGATGTTTGGCGTGCTGGTGGTGCGAACAGCTGACAACAAGGTCGGATTCCTGGCCGCCTTTTCGGGTAATCTGGCAGGATCAAACAGCCACGAATATTTCGTACCTGCAGTCTATGATATGCTACGTCCCGACGACTTCTTTCGAGTGGAGGAGGCCGAGATTTCGGCTATAAATCGACAAATCAAGGAGTTGACTGCAAGTCCCGAGTACCTTTCTGCAGAAGAATCTCTCCGCCAGACCGAGCAGCAGGCAACCGCACAGATTGCCCAGATGAAGGTCCTCCACGCCGAACGAAAAGCACTCCGTGACCGTCGTCGAAACGAGGGTGTAAGCCCTGCGCAGGATCTTATCCTTGAGAGTCAGCGCGATAATGCCGATATGCAACGCCTCAAACGTCATCTGCGTGAGGAGATCGCGAAAGCCAAGAGTGAATTTTCGCTCCTTGAGGAACAGATAAACCAGCTCCGCCGAGAGCGTCACGAACGCTCCGCCGCACTTCAGATGCGCCTGTTCGAGCAGTTCCGCCTAAGGAACGCACGCGGCGAGGTGAAGGACTTGTGCGAACTCTTTGCCCCCACTCCGCAACGCATTCCACCCGCAGGTGCCGGCGAGTGTGCCGCCCCGAAACTACTGCAGTACGCCTACGATAACTCCCTGAAGCCCATAGCAATGGCCGAGTTCTGGCAAGGCCTCTCGCCACGCGGCGAGGTACGCCATCACGGAGCATTCTACCCCTCGTGCAACAGCAAGTGCAAGCCGATACTTATGTTTATGATGCAGGGACTCAACGTCGAGCCCAACCCCCTGGTGGCCATCCGTCCGCCCGAGCCACGCATCTTGTGGGAGGATGAGGAGATCGTGGCGATCGAGAAGCCGTGCGGGATGTTGTCAGTCAGAGGACGCTCGGGTGTGCGATCAGTCGAGGAGTGGGCCGAGGAGCACTACCCCACGGCCGATGGCCCGATGATTGTACATAGGCTCGACCAATCCACCTCGGGCGTGCTACTTTTAGCCAAAAACAAACCGACACATCAGGCTCTGCAACAGCAGTTTATCTCACGTACGATAGAGAAGAGTTACGTTGCCCTGCTCGAGGGTATTATCCCCAATGCATCGGGACGTATCGACCTTCGCCAGCGTCTTGACTACGAGAACCACCCCCGACAGATGGTCTCGGAGGATGGCAAACGTTCGATTACGGAGTATGAGGTAATTTCAGTCGAGGGCTCTCGCACCCGCATCCGCCTGAGTCCCATCACGGGACGTACCCACCAGTTGCGCCTGCACGCAGCGCACCACTTGGGACTTGGGACACCCATCGTCGGCGACGACATCTATGGCCGAGAGTGCAAAGCCGACCTGAGCGACGGCCACCGCCTATGCCTCCACGCCGAGCGCATCGCATTCACCCACCCCCGAACGGGCAAGCGCATCGTAATCGACTGTAAGGAGGAGTTTTAGGGGGAATGGTGAAGATTGGCAGAAGTTTGCTAAGTCGGGAATGATCTTTTAGGCAGATTATTTGGAAAAAAGAATTCCGCACTATATATTTGCAACACAAACGGGGGATTAGCTCAGCTGGTTAGAGCGCTTGCATGGCATGCAAGAGGTCATCGGTTCGAATCCGATATTCTCCACCAAGCAAGGCGACTGATAAGTTCAGTCGCTTTTTTTGTGCTTTCTCGCCAGAGTCACTCATTTGGCATATCAATTGCTCCATCGAGGGAAGAATTATTCAAAAATCATTTGTCTATGAAAAGATTTCTACTCTCACTCAGCGTTCTACTTGCGGCCGTTGCTCTAACAGCCTGCTCGCAAAAGGCCAAATGGAACCACGAACAGAAAAAAGCTATGCGCGAGAACCTGCGCCAATATCGTGATATGATATACCTGCAGGATTTGACCGACCCCGAATTTATGATCTTCACCGACAGCGTCACGGGCGATATCGAGGCTGTCTATCCCATCTACACGTCATTCATCGAGATGGATGGTGCTGAGGATACGGTCGATATGTTTGTCGTCGGAGCCATCGTCGAACAGCTCGATGCTGATGCTCACAATATGCGCCACATCTACCCCTACCGCTATCTGGTGGCCGAGGGCCTATTGCCCGATAAACTTACTCACGACCAACAACATAGCTTCTACCAGTGTCTTGCACAGAAGGTCAATAGCCACTTCTATTCGATGGAGCAGTTCCTCTATGCGATACTCGCCGACACCACCGCCAACTCGCAGATGGCTCAGTTCCAGCAGCAGTGTGCCAACGAACTCTTCGACTGGGTAATCGAGATCGACGAGGTGGATATAGTACCCGCCGCACCCTCGAAGTAATATTCCTTTTTTCCTAACTAACGAAGGGGCGACCTAGCAAAGGCCGCCCCAAATTTTATTCGAAATACTCTTTATTTACAACCACCCGCACACATCTATGGTGCATCTTAAACTCCAGCGGAGTTCCGCCCAGGAGCTCGCCATCAACCTCGACCATTATGTCGGGTGTTGATTCGATGCGGATGTGGCTACCGCGATAGTGCTTGACGTGGCCGATACTATAAATATCGCCATTGAACAAGCGACGCAGACGGAACAAAATCTGCCACCAGTGCATCGGACGGTATAGCGTGATGTCGAACAGACCATCGTCAGCCACCGCCAACGGCAGCTGCTGCGTACCGCCTCCATTGTACTTACCGATACCTATTGCGGCACTGAACAACAGATCCTTATGCACCAGCTCGCCATCGATCCATACCTTCACACCCGTCGATTTGTAGCGGAAGAAGCTACGCACGCTACCCTCGGCGTATAGGTGGCGACCACGACGACCCTTGGCCTTGTAGTGCTCGTAGAGTCTGGTCACGGTCGGGTCAAATCCCGCACCGGCGACGTTGGCCATATACCGAACCTGCTGATACTGCGACTCCTCGTAATGCACCTCGCCCACATCCTGCAGGAAGGTGTAGCCCTCGCTGATGGCGCGGATAGCCTCCGAGTAACGTGTCGGGATGCCGTACATACGAATCCAATCGTTGCCCGTACCAACGGGAATAACCGCAACCGTCACATCCTCCACAGCCACAGCCTTCTGTATAAACAGACCATTGACCACCTCGTGCAACGTGCCATCACCACCGATTACGATGATGCGGCGATAGCCTTCATTGACGGCCTGGACGGTCAGCTCAGTGACGTGGTACTTATGTTGCGAGAAGACCAACTCGTGCGGAATCTCGTTCTCGCGTATTAGCTTGGTGATGTGTGGCAAGTCCTCCAATCCGCGACCAAAGCCAGCTATGGGATTGACGATGACATACCACTTATCCTTTATATCAACCTGCTGCACAGCCTCTATTTTTTAGGTGCGTTCTTCAGTGTATGGAGCAAGAAGTCGTAGAATTTCTCCACCGATGCAATCTCAACCTTCTCGTCGGGTGAGTGGGGATAGCAGATGGTCGGGCCGAACGAGATCATATCCAAGTTGGGATAGTTCGAGCCGATGATACCGCACTCCAGACCTGCGTGGATAGCCGTAACAGCGGGCTTCTTACCATAGAGAGCCTCATACGACTCAAGCATAGCCTTCAGAATAGGCGACTGCATATTGGGATTCCATCCATCGTACGAACCCGAGAGCTCAACCTCAGCGCCAGCCAACTCAAATACAGCCTTGATAGCGTCGCCCAAAGCCTCCTTCTCAGAGCGTACCGACGAACGCATCAACGACTGCAACTTAACAGTCTTGCCATCCGACACCACGCGAGCCAGGTTATTAGAGGTCTGCACCAAACCCTCCATCGCCATCGACATCTTGTCAACACCATCGGGGCAAGCCACCACGGCCGCCATCAATCGCTTTGCAGCGCACTTTGGCATAGCCTCAGCGGCAGAAGCAACCTCCGCAGCCTTGATTGAGATTGAATCCTCGATGCCGTTGAACTCAGCCTGAGCCACCTTCTCGAATGACTCTACGCACTCCTTAACGCCGGCCACAGCATCCGCCGCAACGACGATAACAGCCTGAGCCTCACGAGGAATAGCGTTACGCAAGCCGCCGCCATCAACCGAGCAGAGGGCCATATCCCACTTCACCGAAATCTGGCGCAACAGACGGAACAGAAGCTTATTGGCGTTAGCGCGCTGGCACACAATCTGAATACCAGAGTGACCACCCTTGCAACCCTTTACCGAGAGCTCCAAAGTCACTCCAGCAGGCGCAGCCTCAGCCTCATACGAAAGTGTAATATTGGCATCCATACCTCCGGCACAACCTACATACAACTCGCCCTCGGTCTCCGAGTCGAGATTCAGGAGGATATCGCCCTGCAACAGACCACCCTTCAGCCCGAATGCGCCATCCATACCAGTCTCCTCGGTTGCTGTAATAAGGCCCTCAATGGGACCGTGCTCGATGGTATCGTCCTCCATAACTGCCAGAATAGCAGCTACTCCGATACCATTGTCCGCGCCGAGCGTAGTGCCGTTAGCCGTAACCCACTCGCCATCGATATATGCCTCGATAGGGTCGTTGATAAAGTCAAACTCCTTATCGTTATTCTTCTGCGGTACCATATCCATATGTGCCTGCAGAACAATACCTTTGCGATCCTCCATACCGGGCGTCACAGCCTTACGCATATATACATTACCAGCATCGTCAACCTTATGCTCAATGCCCTGGGCTACGGCGAAATCAACCAAATACTGGCGAATCTTCTCCTCGCTGTGTGAAGGGTGAGGGATATTACAAATCTCAGCAAAATGTTTCCATACAAGTGCTGGCTTCAAGTAGTGGCTATAAAAATTCTTCAAACTATTATCCATAATTGTTTTAGGTTTTATTGGTTATTATTCTCTTTAGGAAATTTCACAATCGGTGCTGGCGTTTCGCGCTCGGCAGCGCGGTCGAATGCCTCGACGATATACTTCACCAGCGGATGGCGCACAATGTCGCGCTTATCGAACTCCACAAAACCGATGCCCTCGATTCCGCGCACTATCGCCATTGCACTCGTCAGACCGCTGTCACTCTTGCGCGGCAGGTCAATCTGCGTAACATCTCCCGTCACGATAAACTTCGCATTGCGGCCCATACGCGTCAGGAACATCTTTATCTGCGAGCGTGTGGTATTCTGCGCCTCATCCAGAATCACAAAGGCGTTGTCCAACGTACGGCCACGCATATATGCCAGCGGCGCAATCTGCACCGTTCCGTCCTCCAGATACTTCTGCAACTTGGCTGCAGGAATCATATCGTTGAGTGCATCGTATAGAGGCTGCAAATAAGGATCCAACTTCTCCTTCATATCACCCGGCAGAAATCCCAACTTCTCGCCCGCCTCGACGGCAGGACGTGTCAAAATCACACGCCTCACCTCACGCTCTTTCAGAGCTTTAACCGCCAGCGCAATGGCCGTATATGTCTTTCCCGAACCTGCCGGACCTACAGCAAACAGCAGGTCGTTCTTGTCGTACAACTCCACCAGTCGGCGCTGATTAACCGTGCGGGCACGAATCACATTTCCGTTATTTCCAAAGACGATCGTATCCTTGTCGCTCACAGGCTCCTGCCGATCGCTCAACCCCATCGAGAAGGCCTGCTCGACCACCTCGCGAGAGATGTGACCATACTTTACATAGTACTCCACAAGCGAATTCATCTTGCGCTCGAACAACTCGACATCGCGCTTGGCACCCAACGCCTTGAGCGATGAACCTCGCGCCACGATCTTCACCTTGGGCGAGAGCTCGCGCATAAGTTCGAGATAAGCATCCTGCGCACCATACAGTTCGCGAGGATCGACGCCCTCGATAAGTATCTCTTTATTAATTGCTTCCATAATCTAAAACATATATCCAATGCCGAGCGTCAGCCACATCGCCGAGGAGCGAAACTCCAACCCTTCGAAGTAGTTATCCGTCCGACCAAAATTTCCCGTCAGGCGCGCATCCACAAGGAGCTTGGGCGTAAGTTCCACACCCACACCTGCCGCGTAGCCCAACGTCGAGCGCACATTACCAAACTCCACACGTTCGCGGCCGTTGCTGTATCGGCCGGCACTTGAGAGCGACAACACAGGACCCACATTAAAACGCACAATACCCAATCCTCGGTATGAGAAGAGGATAGGAATCTCCATCACGTTGGCCTTCACGTCGTAGAGCGTAGCGCCACGCTCGGCCTCCACCTTGTTGTGCGCATAGCCCAGCTCCAGCTGCAAGGCGTAGCTCTCCTGCCACTCAAGCGACATCGAGAGAGCGCCTCTTACACCCACCTTAGGACTCAGCACAACACCCTATGTGGCAGATACATCCATAAAAGACGCCCCCACCGAGAGTCCCATCTCCATACGTTTCGACTGTCGCTGCATAAGAGTGTAACGGCTCTGCGCCACACTCGCCTGAGTCAGACAAAGCGCAACCAAAAAAAGAATCGCTATTTTACACCAACTTCTCATTCATCACATTTTGGTCCGAGGCTAACACATCGGTTATTATATTCTTCAAATATACGCTTTTTTCATTAAACATCATACCCTTAAGGGTATTTATTTCCGAAAACTTTTTTCTTACAACGCTTTTCACTATCTTTGCATCGTGAAATTTTGGCTTTATATTTAGGGGTGGGTAAAAACTGAAAATGTGGTTAAAAACTGCGAGGTAGGCCGCCCAAAGCGAGAAAAGCAACACAAATTTGTAATAACTTAAATAAGAAAGATAGACTATGAGTTTAGTAGCAATCGTAGGTCGCCCCAATGTGGGCAAATCGACTCTGTTCAACCGCCTGGTTGGCCACCGTCAAGCCATCGTTGACGAGACAGCTGGCACCACTCGCGACCGCCACTACGGCAAGACCGACTGGAACGGCAAGGAGTTCTCGATTATCGACACGGGCGGTTATGCCGTCAATACCGACGATATTTTCGAGGATGATATCCGCCGTCAGGTTATGCTCGCTATCGACGAGGCCGACCTGATTCTCTTTATGGTTGAGGTCAAGACGGGCGTTACGGATCTCGATATGATGATGGCCGACGTATTGCGCCGCTCGGGCAAGAAGGTTATCGTGGTGTGCAACAAGGTCGATAACTACGATCTTATCTACCAGTCGCACGAGTTCTACTCACTCGGCTTGGGCGATATCTTCTGCATCAGTTCAATGTCGGGTAGCGGCACGGGCGATCTGATGGACGAAATTCTGAAGCAGCTCCCCGAGGATACCAAGGCCGAGGAGATGGAGGATCTGCCCCGCATCACCATCGTGGGCCGTCCAAACGTGGGCAAGTCGTCGCTTACCAACGCACTGCTTGGCGAGGAGCGCAACATCGTGACCAACATCGCCGGAACCACACGCGACTCGATTCACACCCGCTACAACAAGTACGGTATGGACTTCTACCTGGTCGATACTGCTGGTATGCGCAAGAAGGGCAAGGAGATGGAGGATCTGGAGTTCTACTCTGTGATGCGCTCGATCCGCGCCATCGAGAACTCCGACGTCTGCATCCTG
>JAFOEH010000307.1 GCA_017380275.1 Alistipes sp. | reverse complement strand
GAGGACAGCAAAAGGGACGACACAAATATTGTAACCCAAGGGGTGGGAAGGAAGGAGAAATTGCATCCCGAAAAACCCCGAAAACGTTCTTTACATAGAAAATCTACCCGCATAGATTTCCTTATAGCTTTGCGAAACTGAACACTTATTACATTGGGTCAACTCTCGCTTACTCAAAATCAGGCCTTAACCTCCTCGGAGGTGTGCCGCGCGCACCGTTGGACGATTGCGATATTCGGAGCCCCACACCTTGACTTATCGGCAGATTCGTCAAACAAGAAAAGGAAACACTATGCGGTTTTTTATTGACAACACAACTTAAAATTATATTAACTAAATTAACACACAAATGCTTACAATACTATTAACGGCCGTGCTGTCGGCAGTGGTGGCGATTGCGGTGTACCATCTGGTTACGACCCACATCACCAAGAACACCATCAAGCGTCAGCGCGAAGTAGCCCTCAAAGAGGCTGAGGCCGAAGGCGAGATGATAAAGAAGGAGAAGATTCTCCAGGCTAAGGAGAAGTTTATCCAGCTCAAGAGCGAGCACGACCGCGCTGTAAACAAGCGCAACCAGGAGATCGCTCAGATCGAGCAGCGCACAAAGCAGGCCGAGGCTCACGTCCAGAACCAGCAGCGCGAGCTGGAGGGCAAGATCAAAGAGAACGACCGTCTGAAGAGTCAGATGGAGAGCCAGATGCAGGGCCTCAACGCCAAGAAGGAGGAGCTGGCCGGCATCATCCGCGAGCAGAACGTACGTCTGGAGCAGATCTCAGGAATGAGCGCCGAGGAGGCGAAGAACATTCTGGTTGAGAATATGAAGGCTGACGCCAAGGCCGAGGCCGACTCTTACATCAACGAGACCATCGAGGAGGCCAAGCTCACCGCCACAAAGGAGGCCAAGCGCATCATCGTAACCTCGATCCAGCGCGTAGCTACCGAGACCGCCATCGAGAATGCCGTGACGGTGTTCAACATCGACAGCGACGAGGTTAAGGGCCGCATCATCGGTCGCGAGGGTCGCAACATCCGCGCTCTGGAGGCCGCTACGGGCATCGAGATCATCGTCGATGACACCCCCGAGGCAATCATCCTTAGCGGCTTCGATCCCGTACGCCGCGAGATTGCACGATTGGCTCTGCACCAGCTCGTAACCGACGGCCGCATCCACCCCGCACGCATCGAGGAGGTCGTGGCGAAGGTTAAGAAGCAGATCGAGGAGGAGATCGTCGAGGTGGGTAAGCGCACAGCCATCGATCTGGGTATCCACGGCTTGCACCCCGAACTCATTCGCTTGATCGGTAAGATGAAGTACCGCTCATCATACGGCCAGAACCTGTTGCAGCACGCCCGCGAGACGGCTAACCTCGCAGGCATTATGGCATCGGAGCTGGGACTCCCCGTGAAGGCTGCACGCCGTGCAGGTCTGCTGCACGATATTGGTAAGGTGCCCGACGACGAGCCCGAATTGCCGCACGCAATTATCGGTATGAAGCTGGCCGAGAAGTACAAGGAGAAGGCCGACGTATGCAACGCCATCGGTGCGCACCACGATGAGGTGGAGATGTCGTCAATCATCGCCCCCATCATTCAGGTCTGCGACGCCATCTCGGGCGCACGTCCCGGCGCTCGCCGCGAGGTTGTCGAGTCGTACATCAAGCGACTGAAGGAGATGGAGGATATCGCGCTGTCATACCCCGGCGTTGTGAAGACCTATGCTATTCAGGCGGGCCGCGAGCTGCGCGTGATCGTGGGTGCGGACAAGCTCTCGGATCAGGAGTCGGAGTTGCTCTCGCACGATATTGCAAAGAAGATTCAGGACGAGATGACCTACCCCGGACAGGTGAAGATCACCGTAATCCGCGAGACTCGTTCGGTAAGCTACGCGAAGTAAATCCAAAACTTTACATAGAGCGCCTGCCCCTTCGAGAGCAGGCGTTTTTTCTTACAGCCTATGACACCCACAGATGTAGCCCATAAATTTGCCTCACGTCTCAACTCGTCGCTTGACGAGAAGGCCGCACAGCAACTCGCCGCGATCCTCGTTCGCCAAGAGGTACATAAGGGAGAGACGCTCCTCTCGGAAGGAGCTGTCGCCCGCTGCTTTCTCATCGTTGAGCAGGGACTCACGCGCCAATACTACTACAAGAACGGCATCGACATATCGGAGCACTTCTGCGCCGAGTGGGATATTGTCTATTGCACCGACAGTATGCTTAAACGCGAGCCCACGACGCTGATGATCGAGGCGCTGGAGGATGGCGTGGTGCATAACGTCCCCTTCGACGAATTCCGCCGTCTGTGCGACGAGTCGCCACAGATTATGAAACTCTACGTGCGTCTTCTCGAGGACGGCCTCATCGAGTCGTTCCGCAAGACCGATGCTCAGCGTTTCGAGAGTGCGCGCGAGCGATATGAAAATTTCGTACGCCAATACCCCGAGGCTGCACGCCGCGCCCCGGGCAAGCACATCGCATCGTATCTGCTGATGACGCCCGAGTCGCTGAGCCGCGTGAGGGCGGGGCTGCTCAAATAAATTGATATATATCAACAGCTTTCTTGGTAATAATCTGTAAATTCGTAGCACGAACCAAACACAAGCCTATGAATAGAAGAGATTTTTTGCTCACCTCGGCCGCTATGGTAGCTACGGGAGTCGTGGGCGAGGGGCTACTCGAGAGGGCCGCTGCCGCAAATACAAAAGCCTCGGCGATAGATCCCGATCTTAAGATGATGGATCTGCACGTTCACCGCTCCGAGCAGCAGTCGATCGAGCAGATTGTCGAGAAATCCCAGCGACTGGGTATTCCCATCGGCGTTATGGAGAACGTCGCACCTTGGGGTATCACCACCAACGAGCAGATGCAGGCCTACATCGACTCGATCCGCCCCTATCCCGTATATGTCGGACTGCAACCGATGAGTCCGGGCTGGTCGAAGAATTTCTCAAAAGATATTATCGCACAGGCCGATTACATAGCTATGGATCCGCAGATTGTCCCCAACGGCAATGGCTACGGCGAGACTATTCAGGTGTGGGAGTACGCCACCTATATCGATGATCCAGAGTATTTTATGGAGCGAAATATGGAGCACTACCTGCAGATACTCACGGGCGACGATCCGCTCGATATCTTCGCTTGCCCGTTGCTGCTACCCTACTGCATCGACCGCGAATATCCGAAGCTCTGGACCAAGAGTCGTCTTCAGACGATCATCGACGCCGCCAAGTCGCGCAACATCGCCATCGAGATCAGCGATATGATGCGTGTGCCGCACGAGGAGTTCATCCTGATGGCCAAGCGCGCGGGATTGAAATTCACATTCGGCTCGGATACGCGCGATGTGAAGACCGGCCGACTGGACTACTGCCGCCAGATGGCCGCACGTTGCGGATTGAAGCAGTCGGATCTGTTTGTTCCCAAACGCAAGATTTAATAAAAGAGCCTGTCCGCACACAGCAGACAGGCTCTTCTTATATTAATAAATTGCATAACAAGAGGTATTTCAAGGCTTGCGAAGCCTGAAAAACCGCAGCATACTACGGCGTATGTGAGGATTTTGAGGGCGAGCGTAACGTAGAAATCACCTTGTTAGGCAATTTATTAGGGGACAGGATCGTAACCACTTCCGCCCCAAGGATGGCAACGCAAAATTCGCTTAATCCCTAACCAAGCCCCTTTGAATATACCATATTTCATGACTGCTTCTACCATGT
>JAFOEH010000306.1 GCA_017380275.1 Alistipes sp. | reverse complement strand
TTTATCGTCAAGTGCCGCGTGGATGGCCTGCGCGATTTCGGATGTTGCCCCTCGTCATTTGACTCATACCTTATGATGATTGGACTGGAGACTTTATCGCTACGAGTAAAACATCAGGTGGAATCGACGTGGCGACTGGCCGAATATTGCCGTAACCACCCCAAGGTGGAGCGCGTGAGCTTCGTGGGCTTTGAGGATCACGCCGGATACGCCAATGCGAAGAAGTACTATCGCTACGGCTCGTCAGCGGTCTTTACCATCGAGTTGAAGGGTTCGCTCGACAGCACGGTGCGCTTCGTGGAGTCGCTTAAACTGGCGGCTAATATGACTATGATCGGCGATTCGATCACGGTTGTTACCCACCCCGCATCGACAACCCACAAGCAGCTGAGCGAAGCTGACTTGAAGGCTGCAGGCGTAACTCCTACGCTATTGCGCATTTCGCTCGGATTGGAGAATGTGGAGGATATTATCGACGATTTCGAGCAGGCTTTTGCAAACGTAGAGTAAATGACACAATACTATACATACGATAAACCCTTTCTGCTGGAGTGTGGTGTCGAGCTACCCTCGTTGCGAATTGCCTACGACACCTATGGCACGCTGAATGCCGATCGTAGCAACGTCGTTTGGGTGTGCCACGCACTGACGGCCAACTCCGACGTTGCCGATTGGTGGCCACATACGGTGGAGAGCGGCTGTTTCCTCGATCCGGAAAAGTACTTCACCGTCTGTGCCAACTTTCTCGGCTCACACTACGGAACAACGGGCCCGCTGGAGGTAAATCCCGCAACTGGAGAGCCGTGGTATGGCGATTTTCCGCTGGTGACGGTGCGCGATATGGTTCGAGCGCATCAGCTCCTGGCCGAGTATCTGTGCATCGAGCGTGTAAAACTGCTCATAGGCAGCTCGATTGGTGGATTTCAGTGCTTGGAGTGGTGCGTTATGCAGCCCGACTTTGCCGAGCGAGCCGCCTTCATCGCAACTACACCACGCACCAAGCCCTGGGCGTCGGCCTTCAACGAGTCTCAGCGTATGGCTATCGAGTGCGACCCTACGTTTGGTGAGCGAACGGCAGAGGCTGGAGCGCAAGGAATGGCTACGGCACGAAGTATTGCGCTGCTGAGCTATCGTGGTGGTATGGCTTACGACAAGACGCAGGAGGATGAAAATCCCGACGAGGCGAGCTTCGAGCGTCGCGTGCTGTCGTACCAGCGCTATCAGGGCGAGAAGCTACGCCGCCGATTCAATGCCTACTCCTACTACCGTCTCTCGCAGGCCGTAGATTCGCACAATCTGGGACGAGGCCGTGGCACGGTTGAAGAGGTGCTTCGAGGAATCTGGGCAAAGAGTCTCGTGGTGGCCATTACGTCGGATGTTCTGTTCCCGCCAGCGGATCACGATATTCTGGTGGATAATATCCCCGATGTGGAGTATCACTTGATTGATTCGGATTTCGGACACGACGGATTTCTGGTTGAGCATCAGCAGCTTAATAATATTTTATTGAACTTTTTGAATAAATAACGAAAAACACAAGATAGATTATGAACGGAAAGAAATTAAACATCGGACTCTTCGGTTTTGGAACCGTTGGACGCGGCTTGTACGACGTATTGAAGCGTATCGGCTCGAAGAATGTAGAGATCAAACGTATCTGTGTGCGTAATATAAATAAGGAGCGTGGCGTCGATGCCCAGTTCACCGACTCGCCCGACGATATATTCAACGACCCCAATATTAACTTCATCGTTGAGCTTATCGACGATGCCGATGCTGCGTACGATATCGTTAAGCGCGCTCTGAAGATGGAGCTTCCCGTGGTGTCGGGCAACAAGAAGATGTTGGCACACCACATCGAGGAGCTGATCGAGCTGCAGGCCCGCTACAATGTGGCTCTGCTCTACGATGCTTCGGCTTGCGGTAGTATCCCCGTAATTCGCAACTTGGAGGAGTATTACGACAACGATCTCTTGACCTCGGTGAAGGGTATCTTGAACGGTTCGTCGAACTTCATCCTCTCGAAGATTTTCAACGAGAAGATGTCTTATTCGGACGCTTTGAAGCTGGCGCAGGATCTGGGCTTTGCCGAGAGTAACCCTACTCTCGATATCGATGGTTGGGATTCGCTCTTTAAGCTAATCATCATCACCATCCACGCCTTCGGATTGTACGTTCCGCCGCAGGATATTTTCACCTTCGGTATCTCGAATATGAACGACGACGATATTCGTTTTGCAAACGAGAAGGAGCGCCGATTCAAGCTCGTGGCTCACGTCGAGAAGATTGGAAGCAATTTGATTATGAGCGTAATGCCTCAGCTTATCTCACGCAACAAGTACATCTACAGTGTCGAGGACGAGTTCAACGGCGTAGTTATCAAGGGTCTGTTCTATGACAAGCAGTTTATGTTCGGTCGTGGTGCGGGTGCCTACCCCACAGGCTCGGCCGTATTGAGCGATATTACGGCCTGCTTGTACGACTACAAGTACGAGTACAAGAAGCGCAACGATTCGCAGCTGCCGACCTATACTACCGACCACAAGTTCCGCGTATATTACCGCTATATGGACTATGCCGATCTCGATCTTATCAAGTTCGACACGGTGAGCGAGAACTACATCTCGGACGAGTATAAGTACGTAGTAGGAACTGTTTCGCTGCGTGAGCTGCACAAGAAGCAGGATTTGTTGCGTTCGCGTAATGTATTTATCGCTGCCTACCCTAACGACTAAATCTGCGAGGTATGAGAATCCGTTATTTTCTTGCCGCGTTAGCTTGTCTTACGGCTGTTGCGTGTGCGCCTGAGCAGGGGGCGGTGATTAAAAAGCGAGGTGCAGGCTTCGAGCTTCGTATCGATGGTGAGCCTACCTTCATCAAGGGCGTGGGTGGTACAAATAGATTGGATGTAGCCTCTGCGGCGAGCGCTAATGCGTGCCGCACTTGGGGTGGAAATATTGAGAGCGTGAAGCGTACGTCGGCGTTGGCCGGTGAGAATGGAATGCGCGTTATGCAGGGTATTTCACTACCAAAGGATGAGGCGAAGTATCACGATGCTGAGTGGCGAGCAAAGACTTTGGAGCATTGCCGCGAGTTGGCCACCACGTTCAAGGACGATCCCAACATCTTCTGCTGGGGTATCGGAAACGAGGTGCAGTTGAGCGGAGCTAATGGAGAGGCCGTATGGGGCTTTGTGGAGGAGTTGGCTGTTGCGATTAAGGAGATTGCACCGCGTCAGTTGGTTTCGACCGTTGTCTCGCACGACAAGAGCGCTCTGGATTCGATTGCACGCTATGCACCCTCGCTCGATGTTATCGGCATCAATAGCTACGGCCCGATTCTCGAGGTCAAGGATATGGTTGCTTCGTCCGACTACAAAGGCCCTTATATGATTACCGAATGGGGCCCGACGGGTTGGTGGGAGACCGACAAAACCGAGTGGGAGGCCTCAATTGAGCAGACCAGCGACGAGAAACGTCAGGTATATGAGAGTCGCTATAATGGTGCTGTACTGGGTGACGAGCGTTGTATTGGCTCATTCGTATTCCTTTGGGGGCAGAAGGAGGAGCGTACGCCGACGTGGTTCAGTATGTTCGTAGAAAGCGAGGTTGAAGGACTGCCGCTTAAGGGCGAAAAGACTCCAATGGTGGAGGCTATGCAGCGCGTATGGAGCGGTGAGGAGCCTGCGGAGACAGC
>JAFOEH010000305.1 GCA_017380275.1 Alistipes sp. | reverse complement strand
TGCTCCAGGTTCTCCAAATCCTCAGCCGTGTAGTTAGCCTTAACGGGTATCTGCTCGGCTGTGAGCCAAGGCTGATTAGCCTCGGCTGCGGCGGTGCAGCACTGTGCCTTACCGCCTTCGTATGATAAATTTTCGAATTTTGCTCTCATTGCTTTGCTTTTTAGATACCCAACTCCTTAAGGTAGAACTTCAGAGTATCGAGTACGTTGCTCTTTACGTTAATGAAATTGGTGATGCCCTGTGCCTCCAACTCAGGAGTGCATGCGGGAGCGCCGGCAACAACAAGGATAGCCTTGTCTGCGAGCAACTCCTTAACCTTGGGAGCCACCTCTGCGTAATCGTCATCCGATGCGCAAACAACTACGATGTCAGCCTTAGCCTCCAAAGCAGCTGCTACACCCTCCTCAACTGAGTGGAAGAATGTGTTGTCCTGAACACGGATACCAGCGCAAGCGAAGAAGTTGCAAGAGAACTGTGCACGAGCGCGAGCCATTGAGAGGCTGCCGCAAGTGAGCATGAATGCCTTAGGCTCCTTGCCGCTGCGGTCAACGTGCAGACGCATAGCCTCAAATGCCATAGCACCACGGTAGGGAGTCAGTACGTTCTCTGAATCCTTGCGTGTTACTACGCAGTCGCAGATAGCAGCGTCAGCAACCTCGGTGAAGTTAGGATACTGGTTAGCGCCGAGCAAGATCTGACGACGAGTAGTGATGTTCTTATCCTTAGCTGCAGCAGAAGCCTTAACGCGCTCTACGATGAAGCCAGCCTTGAATGCTGCTACGTAGCCACCCTTATCCTCAACCTCGAGGAAGAGTTTCCAAGCCTGCTCAGCGATGTTCTTGGTAAGAGTCTCGATGTAGTATGAACCACCGGCGGGGTCAACCACCTGATCGAAGTGAGACTCGTGCTTCAACAGAAGCTCTACGTTGCGAGCGATACGCTTTGAGAACTCGTTGGGAGCCTCGTAAGAAGCGTTGAAAGGAACAACCTCCAAAGAGTGAACGCCAGCCAAAGTAGCCGACATAGCCTCGGTTGTACCACGCAACATATTTACATAGGGATCATATACGGTCTGGTTCCACATAGATGTTACAGCGTGAACGAACATCTTGCCTGAGCAAGCCTTCTCGGGGTTGTAACCCTTCACGATGTTAGCCCACAACATACGAGCTGCGCGGAACTTAGCGATCTCCATAAAGTAGTTCGACGTAACGGCGAACTGGAAGCGGATCTTGCGAGCTACCAGGTCAACGGGAAGACCCATCTCGGTGAGCTTCACCAGGTAGTCGTGACCAGCAGCGAGTGAGAATGCCAACTCCTCAACGATGGTTGAACCAGCGTTGCTGAAGATTGAACCTGATACGTTCACAACGCGGATGCGCTTGTAGTCAGCGGTGAGCTTGATAAACTCAGCCACAGCCTCGTAGCAAGCTGTACCCTGCTCGTCGCCACAGCAGTAGATGCCCTTCTGTGAGAGGTCCTTAACGATAGGATCGAATACGAAGTTGATCTTCACATCGTCCTTCTCAAGACCCATCGACTCAACCTTTGCGAGGATCATCTTAGCGGTGGGAACGAAGTTCTTGCCGCTGAAGGTAAGCTCTACAGCGGGGATGCAGATACCCTCCAACAGGGTGTCGATATCCTCAGCCGTTACACTCTCCATCGCGCAGAGGCAGAAGCCAAGCGAATTAACGCCAGAGTTCAGCAGAGCCAAAGCCTCCTCGTTAGCTGCCTTGGGGCACTTTACGCTGATGGTCTGGTGGATAGCCCAATCGTTGCCGTTGTGCGTACCACGTACATAGGGGAACTCACCGGCCTGAGCACCCAAAAACTCGATGCCTTCGAGATTCTCGGCGCGGTAGTAGGGGCGCACGTTGAATCCCTCGGCAGTTCTCCACACGAGCTTACGCTCGTAGTCAGCACCTTTAAGGTCTGTTGTAATGACTGCTTCCCACTGCTCGGTCGAAACCGCGGGGAATTCAGCGAACAACTTTTCTCTTTCGGTATTAGCCATAATTGTTCGGAAATTTAAATTTTAGTGTATGTGTTTAGTTCTGAAATTAGCTGTTTAGTTTCGATTCGCAATTGAATCACGCAAAGATAACACATTTTATATTAAAAAAGGAATCTTTTGTTAAGATTTTAACACCCGCTCTCCTTTTTTTCGACCGCCTTTATTGTGCCTGGTTTCTTTAGTTATCGCTGCGTTCTTATGTTTTACTTCTTGAATAGAACCTTTTGATATAGAATTACTCTTCTTGCTTAATTTGTGCAAAATTCACTCTTTTCTTGATTTTTGCCTAATTTTTCACCAATTTCTCGTTTTTTGACGCTCAATTTTCCTGAAAATATAATTTTTTTATGCTGTTTGTTGTAAAAGTAACCTTCGTAAATCGTATTTTGTCGAAAAAATACTATTTTTGCCCTGTGGGTGCAAAGGGGGATAAATAGGATATTTTGCGACAGTTCCCAAACACGTTATTGCATTCCGTGACGCGCGTTAGCACAAGCCGCAACCGCGTCACTATCCTCGCCGCAGCGCCCGAATAAGAAACCGTAAATTTTACTTTTATGTCATTACGATTCAAAATGGTCGAGGCAGCTCTTAACCACCGAGCTGTCGATGTCGAGGCTCCCAGCGCACGTCCCTCCGATTACTTCGGTTGCAAGGTCTTTGGCCGCACCGTTATGCGCAAGTATCTCGACAAACCCACCTACGAGGCTCTCCTCAACACGATGGACAACGGCACTCCTCTCTCGCTCGATCTGGCCGACAGCGTAGCTGCCGGTATGCGTCAGTGGGCGTTGGATAATGGTGCCGACCACTATACCCACTGGTTCCAGCCCTTGACGGGCGGTACAGCCGAGAAACACGACTCCTTCTCCGATCCCGACGGCAAGGGCCTTGTCATCGAGTCCTTCTCGGGCAAGGTGTTGGCCCAGCAGGAGCCCGACGCATCGTCATTCCCCAACGGCGGTATCCGCAACACCTTTGAGGCTCGCGGCTACTCGGCTTGGGATCCCACTTCGCCCCCCTTTATTGTCGATACCACGCTCTGTATTCCCACCGTCTTTATCGCCTATACGGGCGAGGCGCTGGACTACAAGATGCCACTTCTGCGCTCTATCGCTGCTGTCGATAAGGCCGCTACGGAGGTGTGCCGCTACTTCGACAAGAGCGTCAATCGCGTCTATACCTATCTGGGCTGGGAGCAGGAGTATTTCCTTGTCGATGAGAGTCTTTGGGCAGTTCGTCCCGACCTCGTTCTCACGGGCCGTACGCTTATGGGCCACGAGGCTGCGAAGAATCAGCAGCTGGAGGATCACTACTTTGGCGCTATCCCCGCGCGCGTTATTAACTTTATGAAGGAGCTCGAGTATGAGAGCCTCAAGCTCGGCATCCCCGTCAAGACGCGCCACAATGAGGCTGCTCCGGGA
>JAFOEH010000304.1 GCA_017380275.1 Alistipes sp. | reverse complement strand
CTCGACGAGGGTAAGCCTATGCCCGAGTACTTCAAGAACCACCCCGTATATTACGCTGGTCCCGCCAAGACTCCCGAGGGTATGGCATCAGGTTCGTTCGGCCCCACCACGGCTGGTCGTATGGATCCCTACGTTGACCTGTTCCAGAAGGCTGGTGGCTCGATGGTGATGGTAGCGAAGGGTAACCGCTCGAAGGCCGTGACGGACGCTTGTCAGGCTAACGGTGGTTTCTACCTCGGCTCAATCGGTGGCCCCGCTGCCGTATTGGCTAAGCGTTCGATCAAGAGCGTTGAGGTGGTTGACTTCCCCGAGTTGGGTATGGAGGCTGTGCGCAAGATTTACGTTGAGGACTTCCCCGCATTCATCATCGTTGATGACAAGGGTAACGATTTCTTTGCCGACTTCGCCCATTAGTAGTCGTCTAACAAGGTAATTTCGGCGTTAAGTTCCTTTTGGTTGCTACGCTCGGCAAAGTGAGCAAGCTCCCTCTGCCCTCGCTTAAACGCAACCTTATGCTCGATTTCAAAATGCTCATTTACATGGAGTAAACTCCGCTTTTGAAATCTGCGCAAGCCTTGAAATTCCTCTTGTTATACAACCACTAAAACTACAATACGAGATTGAGGGTGCTAAACATCGCTTTAACACCCTCAATTTTCTCTCTTTTGGGAGAACTTTTTGCTTTGCCGTGAAATAAATCACGGCAAAATTACGTTTTTGTTGAGGATAAACAACATATAAATGAGCTCATTCCTTAAACATATCCTACTCACCCTCGTGGCCGCCTTTTCACTTACGGTGGCGCGTGCCGAGGGCGATGTTTCGTTCGAGATCAACACGCCGCTGATTGTCACGGCGGGCGAGATGTTCCGCGTGGAGTTCGTGCTGACCAACGGTACGCCCGACAAGGATTCGTTCCACACACCCTCGTTCGAGGGTCTGGAGGTGCTGGCGGGCCCCACAACGGCTACGGGCCACTCGTTCCAGTCGATAAATGGCGTCTCGAGCAGTAAATCGACCTACACGATAACCTACGTCGTGGTGGCGCAGACGGCCGGCAACCTTACCATCTCGCCCGCCGAGGTGAAGGTCGCGGGCAAGCGTTACACCACCAAATCAACCCCCATCGAGGTTGTGGCGCAGAGCGCCCGACGCGACGAGCAGGCCGCAACGGAGCAGGGCACAGCCGTGCAGAATCAGATTGCTGCCGACGATATCCTGCTGCGACTGAACCTCTCGCGTCAGGAGGTCTATCAGGGCGAGCCTATCCGCGCCTCGCTCACGCTCTACACCCGAGCCAGCATCGCCGGCTTCGAGGATGTCAAGCTCCCCTCGTTCAACGGTTTCTGGTCGCAGGAGCTGCCCACCGACGGCTACGCCGCAACACGCCAGACGGTCGATGGCAAGGTCTATGATTCGCAGATCATCAAGGAGTATCTTCTCTACCCCCAGCAGTCGGGACCGCTCACGATCGAATCGACCGACCTGACGGCCGTAGCGCAGGTGGTGATGCGTTCGAGCCGCACGTTCGACCCCTTCTTCGGCGGTGGTGCCGAGGTCTATAACGTACCGCGCAAGCTCTCTACGGGTGCGCTGACTATCAACGTAAAACCCCTGCCCGCAGGTGCTCCCGCATCGTTCACGGGTGCTGTGGGATCGTTCACGATGGATACCGAGAATCCCCCGCAGATGCTCAAGGCCAACTCGGCCGCATCATACACCGTCACGATCAACGGTACGGGAAACCTCACCTTCCTGCAGGCCCCCAAGCTCTCGCTGCCCACATCGTTCGAGCTCTACGATGTGCGCTCAACGGAGTCGATCCGCACCACAACGGCGGGCACATCGGGCTATCGCCGCTTCGAGTACCCCTTCATTGCGCGTGCCGAGGGCGACTACAACCTGCAACCTATCGAGTTCACCTTCTTCAGTCCCGAGCGTGAGTCGTACGTCACGCTGCAGTCGGCACCCCTGACGCTCACCGTTTCTCCCGACGGCTCGGGCTCATCGGCTACGGCACAGCAGCTTATCATCGGCTCATCGAAGGAGGGCGTGCGCCAGATCGGCAGCGACATCCGCTTCATCAAGATCGGCGAGCCGCGCCTTCGCTCGATCTCCTCGCCGCTGATGCTGAGCGGAACCTACTTTATGCTCATCGCACTTGTCGTGGTGGCTACTATCGTGGCCTACTTTATCCTGCGCCGCGTAATCCGCGACAGCAAGAATACGGTCCTTAGACGCAACCGCCGCGCCAACAAGGTGGCCGTGCAGCGCTTCCGCGTGGCCGAGAAGTATATGAACGAGCACAACCGCCACTCCTTCTTCGAGGAGATGCTCATGGCGCTGTGGGGCTATATGAGCGACAAGCTCAACATCCCCGTTTCGAGCCTGACGAAGGAGCGCATCCGCGAGGAGCTGCAACGTCGCGGCTGCTCGGCCGAGGTGGCACACCACTTCACCGACATCATCTCGCGCTGCGACGAGGCGCAGTACTCGCCCGTGGAGTCGGTACAGATGGAGGAGGTCTATGCGGACGGAGTGAACATCATATCGCAAATAGAGTCGATTATTAAACGCTAAGCTATGAAACGATTTTTTATTATAATAGCTCTCCTGGCTCTCTCTGCTACGCTCGCTCAGGCGCAGACCGAGCAGCCGATGCCGACCGAGGCGCAGGAGCAGCCACAGCAGGGACAGCAGCAGGGACAGCCACAGGAGCAGCAGCCACTCTTTACGATGAAACCCTCGCCCAACAACCCCGAGGCGTTGTGGGATGCGGCTGCGGCGGCCTATAATGCGGCCGATTACCTGACCGCCATCGAGTACTACACCACCATTCTGGACGGTGGTCACCACTCGGCCGAGCTTTACTACAACCTTGCCAACGCCTACTTCAAGCGCGAGCAGGTGGGTGAGGCGCTGCTGAACTATAACCGCGCCCTGCGACTCAGCCCTGCCGACGAGGATATTCGCCACAATCTGGCCTTCGCCGAGCAGTCGACCAAGGATAGCATCGAGCAGATTCCCGAGTTCTTCCTCTCGACGTGGATGCGCTCGGTACGCAACCTTATGGGTGGCAACGCGTGGACCATCCTCTCGATTGTGATGCTGGCCCTGGCGCTCGCGATGGCTCTGCTCTACCTTCTGGC
This sequence comes from Alistipes sp., assembly GCA_017380275.1. Next base: position 2,623 of record JAFOEH010000304.1, on the reverse strand, counting down.
ACAGCCCCTCACGATGCGTAAGACGGGATTTTACTCGATGGCACTCTTCGGATTGCTCTTTATCATCACTACCTCCTTTGCGTGGAGTGCCCGCACCGAGGCTACCGCCCAGCGCGATGCCATCATTATGAGTTCGGCGGCCTCGATCAAGAGCTCACCCGACGGCAACTCGACCGAGCTTTTCGTGCTGCACGAGGGCACGAAGGTGCGTGTAGGCGAGGTGATGGATAAGTGGGCCGAGGTGCGTATCGCCGACGGCCGCAAGGGCTGGATTGAGATTGATAGAATCGAAAGAATATAGTAAACTCTACGACCGTCATTGCTCCACATAAAGGAGCCGCCTAAAGCGGCGACCGAAGCCCCTGCCTGAGGCGGGGGTGTGGGGGTGGGTCAGAAATTATTAATGCGGCCAGTGGCCGCAAGTTCAAGCGTAGATAAAGTTTTATTTATGTCGAAGTTATTGCAAGACGCAGTTGCGGAATTTGCCAAGCTCCCGGGCGTTGGGCGTCGCACGGCATTGCGTCTGTCGATGCACCTGCTGAAGATGGACCCGGAGGCTGTCGAGCAGATGACCTCGACCATAGCGCGCTTCCGCCGCGAGGTGCGCCACTGCGAGATGTGCAACAACCTGAGCGACGAGGCCCGCTGCCCGATATGCCAAAACCCCGAGCGCGACCGCTCGACGATATGCGTTGTGGAGCAGGTGGGCGACCTGATGTCGATTGAGAATACGCGCCAGTATCGCGGCCTGTACCACGTCTTGGGAGGCGTGATCTCGCCGATGCAGGGCGTTGGTCCGTCGGATCTGAAGATTGATATGCTGCTCGAGAAGGTGGCAACGGGACAGGTGCGCGAGGTCATTCTGGCCATCTCAACCTCCATCGAGGGCGAGACCACACTCTTCTACATTATGAACCGCCTGAAGGCCTTCCCTGATGTGCGTGTCTCGACCATCGCGCGAGGCATAGGCTTTGGCGACGAGCTGGAGTATGTCGATGAGCTCACCATTACGCACGCCCTGCTCAACCGCCGCCCCGTTGATCAGCCGTAACGGCTGTTATGCAATTTCAAATAACAAAAAAGGTGCCCGTTCGGGACACCTTTTTTATTATTCCGTAACAGCGCTCAAGACCGCCTGCACGCCTTAGGCGTGTTTTGCAACGGCCTGCTACTCTTGCTGTCGGCGGCATTGCGGTTTATTCCGTTACAGCGCTCAATACCGCTTGCATCTCGCCATTGCTCAATAGCAGCAGCAGTGAGCTATCCACCTCATAGTGCGTCACGCGCTCCAGAAGGGCCGTAAATTGGCTCTCCAGGGCCTGGTCGGGACACATCATCCGCGTCGAGCCGAGCGAGTCAAACGAGAGCACTCCCGTCGGTGAGGTGGTGTATCCGCCATTGATTTGATTGCACGCACCGCGTCCCGCGAAGATACCATCCTCGCCAAAACGGAAGGTGAACTGCCCCTTCTCGAAGGTGTAGTCGCGCCCCATCATTCGCACCAGTTGCCACTGCTGCCCCTCTAAAGGCAGGTTGTTCTTGCCCTTGCGGCAGGCGCAGCAGCCACTCAGCAGAATCACCGCGAGGGCCGATATAGTAATACAGAATAGTGTTCTCATAACGTAATTCCTTTCAACAATCGTTCCGCATTAGATGATACCCAGATTCTTCACAAAGATGTAGATGATCAGCAGCGGCGTGACGTATCTCAGACCAAACCACAGCAGCGGGAAGAAGCGTCCACGCAGCGCGCCCTTGTTGGTCATCTGGTCGCGCAGGAACGAGGGTTTCATCTTCCACGCCACGAACAGACAGGTGAAAAGACCACCGATGGGCATCAGTACGTTGGCCGTGGTGTAGTCGAAAATATCGAAGAACGAAGTATCCTGAATATCAAGCACCTTGATGTCGAATACCCACAACAGCGACAGCAGACACAGCGCCAGCGAGAGGCCCGATGTGATGCGGGTTGCGGTCTTGCGCGAGAGGTTGTACTCCTCGAGGAAGTAGGCCGTCAGCACCTCGTGGAACGAGATTGTCGAGGTGAGCGAGGCCATAATCAGCAGGATGAAGAATACTGCCGACCACGCGCCCGCCATAGGCATATCCTTGAAGATTTCGGGCAGCGTGACGAAGATCAGCGAAGCACCCTCCGAGGGCTCCAGACCTGCGCTGAAGACGGCGGGGAAGATCACCAATCCGGCCAGCACGGCCACCAGAAGTGTGAGCAGAGCCACGCTGAGCGAGGTGCTCGTGAGGTTGTTATCCTCCTTGAAATAAGAGGCATAGGTCACCATACATCCCATTCCCACCGAGAGCGAGAAGAAGGCCTGACCGATGGCCATAAAGATGGTCTTAGCGGAGAATGCCTCGGCGAAGTTGGGCCTGAGGAAGAACTCATAACCCCCCTCGGCACCCGGCATAAACGCCACGCGGATGGCCATAATGACAAGGATGACGAACAGCGCGGGCATCATCACCTTCGAGGCCTTCTCGATACCCTTCTCCACGCCGCGAATGATAATCAGGTGCGTGAGCAGGATAAAGAGGAATGTATATAACACCTCGCGCCACGACGCCTGGAACGTAGCAAACTGCGTGGTGAAGCTATCGGTCGATGAGT
>JAFOEH010000303.1 GCA_017380275.1 Alistipes sp. | reverse complement strand
GCCATTCCGTTCGCCCTCGTCACGGTCGGCGTTTTCGTCGTCCCGCAGACGGCGAATCAGGGGCTGAATGACGCGCTGCTGTTCCTCCTCATCATGACGTACGGTAAGATTCAATACGCGATAGTCGGGATCCTTGTCCTGCATAATCAGGCGGTCGGCATCGGTAGGACGTATCTGTGCCGAGAATTTTTCGACAAAACTCTCGTGGTTGAGGTAGCGCATATCAACGTCAATAAGGTCGGCAGCTACGATAGCACCGAGTGCCACACAAAGAATCGATGTGCGGGTAATTACCTTGCGGCGCGAGTAGAGCCACAATGCCGCTGCGGCCAGCAATACGAAGAGCAATGAACGCCACGCATCGCCACGCATCACCTCGGCACGCTCGTCGGCCATTGCCGAAGCGGTCTCCCAAGCAATCTGCTCGTGCAACCCCTGACGGATATACTCCTCGCCTCCCTGCTGCTTGAGCATATCATAAAACTCCTTCTCGAGCATAGGACCACTCTGCTGCATTCCGAAGTCGCCCAATGCGCGACCTCCGATAATCATTATCATCAGCACTCCGCAGCATATTCCTGCACTCCAGAAAATGGCCTTACGAAGCTCTGGAGAGTCCTTCTTTTCGCCGACAACGCGAGCAATGGCCAACGCTGCCAACAGCGGTACGGTCCACTGAATTACGACCTGCGCCATCGAGAGCGTACGGAATTTGTTGTATCCGGGCAGCGTGTTGAACAGCAACTCGGTAAACCACATAAGATTATTGCCCCACGACATAAGAAGTGTGATGACGGTTGCGGCCACGATCCACCATTTGTGTCGTGCCGGCAGAAGGAATAATCCGAGCAGAGCAAGGAAAATCGCTGCAGCGCCGAGATAGGTCGGGCCGGCTGTATAGGGCTGATCGCCACGATAACGGGGCAGGTACTGCGCCATCTGCTCCAGGCCGTATGCGCCGAGAGCCTCGGCAACCTTGCCATCTTTTGAGAAGGTGTCGGTCGATGCTCCACCCATAAAGTTGGGAACGAATAGGTTAAAGCTCTCTGCACGGCCATAGCTCCACGCCGTAGCATACTCCAAATCAAGTCCGTTGCTGCCACTGTCGGCACTCTTGTCGACCAGCTCCGAGCCTCCTCGGGTAGTCTCCTTCTGGTGCTGCATAGTGTACCACAGCGGTGAGAGATTCGAACCCAAAGCCACAAGGCCTGCCACTACGAGCAACGCAGTACGCTTCAGATATTTTTTGATTTGCTTCTCCTTATGGGCGTAGATGCCTTCGCTGATCCACAATGCGGCCATTGCGATGGCAAAATAGTAGGTGATCTGTGGATGGTTAGCGCCGATTTCGAGCGATGTGAAGAGTGCAGTGATGGCAGCTCCGACCCACATATTGCGTCGCAGGGTGTAGTATACTCCCGCCATCATCAGCGGAGCATAGACCAAAGCCCACATCTTCGTGATGTGACCTGCTCCGATAATCAGCAGGAAGTAGGTCGACAGACCATAGGCCAGCGCGGCGATAAGTCCTACCCACGGGCTGAGTCCGAAGATAAGCATTGCAACCCACATTGCCACCATCGAGAAGAAGAGGAACGAGGCTGGCATATCCATCACATTGGTGATT
>JAFOEH010000302.1 GCA_017380275.1 Alistipes sp. | reverse complement strand
TCGTAGTACGAGCAAGCATATTTGGCATTGCGGAAGTCGTTCATACGCGAGACGGGAATACGCTCGATATTTACAGCATCGTCGGTCGATGAGCGGAAGTGGTCGGGGTTAAGGCTCAAGGCCATAACCTCGGTCTGCGCATCCTGAATCGTTAGCTCTAACGTCGAGGTCTGCAACGCCTTGTCGGGATAGGCGGGCGAGAAACGCAGGCTCTTGCCACCATCGACAACAGCCTTACCTAAGCCCATCACGATGTTGCAGACTCCATCCTCGGCCTTCTCGTAGCCGATCGGATAGAGATTCTGCGAGCGTGCCACACCCGAGAGCGTGGGGAAGAAATAGCCGTTCTGCTCGGTTCCGCACACCTCCTGAATCAGCACAGCCATCTTCTCCTCAGAGAGCAGATTCTGCGACGACTGGATGTAGGCCTTCGACGAGGCGAAAAAGACCGAAGCATAGACGCTCTTGATGGCTCGCACCAGCATACGCAGCATCTGGTCATCATCCTCGCAACGGGGGATCATATAGGTCGAATAGATACCTGCAAAAGGCTGATAGTGAGAGTCCTCCAGCTTCGATGATGAGCGGATAGCAAGAGGCTTCGAACAGGTCGAAACGAAGACCTTGAGCTTCTGGTAGAGCTCCGAAGGCAGGACAGAATTGAGGAACTCCGAGAGAATATCATCGTCGGCCAGATCGCGTGAGATGATATATTTCAAGCCGTTCACGCGCATAAACTCATCGAAATAGTCCGTTGCAATGACCAGCGAACGAGGAATCATAATGCGCACGTTGGGATACTTGTAGTAGTGGTTATACTTGGCAAGCATCGAGTTCATAAACGCCAGACCGCGAGCCTTACCGCCAATCGAGCCCTCACCCAGACGGGCAAAACCGATGGCGTCGCTATAGGTCTCCTCGTCGAACTGCGCCACAAGGCCCTGACCGAGCATCGTGCGGTAATCCTTGAACATCGACACCAGAGCGGTGCGGTGCTCGGCAGTAGAAGAGAAGTGGCTGCTATTGATACTTCGCAGCACCTTGGCAAGCGGGAACAGACCACGCGCATACAACCACTTCGATAGGTGCATCTGCGAGAGGTGGTACTCCAACACGTCGTCGGGCACAGAGGCGATAAGCTCCTGCATCTGCATCAGGTCGCGAGCGCGACCGACTACTGCTTTACTCTTCAGATCGCGGAAAAGGAACTCGCCAAAACCGAATTCGCGCAAGACAACATCCTGCAACTCGGGCAGAAGCGTCTTCGACGACTTTGAGATGAAACCAATACCCATCTGCTCGGCCACCGAGGCGTAGTTCTCCTGCGAGGATTGCATAATGACGGGCATCCACGGCGAGTCGGCCTTGATCATACGGCAGATGTCGATACCCGCATCGCTCTTCTCGTCCTCGGCACGATCGCCCGACTTGAGCAGAAGGCCCACATCGGAGATGACGCCCAGAAGATTGTTCTTGTATTTGTTGAACATCTCAACGGCATCGGTGTAGTTGGTCGCCAAAAGCACCTTCGGGCGGGCACGCTTACGGCTGATCTGCTGCTGCTCGTTGTATGCATCCTTCAGGAATTCGCTATTTTGCACAAGGATAATCTTATACAGCTCAGGCAGATAGGTCGAATAGAATCTCACCGAGTCCTCGATGAGCAGGATAGCCTGAACGCCACCCTCCAGAATGTCGGTTTCGGCATTGAGCTTATCCTCCATCAGCTTGATGATGGCGATGATAAGGTCGGTATTACCGTGCCAGCAGAAGATATTATCGAGTGCCGTACAGTTCTGCTCATCAATCTGGCGGTAGATCTCCTTCGAGAAGGAGGTCAGCAGCACGACGGGCAGGTCGGGGTGAATCTTCTTCACCTCGCGGGCAAAATCGAAGACGTTGGGTTCGCCTACGTTATACATCGAGAGCACAAAATCAAAGTCGTTGCGACGCTGGAGCAACTCCAATGCATCGCGTGTCGATTCCACGCGCGTGAGCGAGGGAGGATTACTCATATTGAGCTCCATATACTCACGGTTGATCTGCGACTCGATGTGGCCATCCTCCTCAAGAATGTAGCCGTCGTAGGTGCAGCACACGAGCAGAATCTTGTGGATACGATGCTGCATAAATTGATGCTGCGGCTGATTGTCTATTGTAATGTATGCGTGATCGGGCATAATCAATGTTTTTAACTTCATACAAAGATATGCAGAATTTAGCAAAATCGAGAGTAATTTACTATTTTTGCATTGCTAAAAATAGTTTAATATGAGAGTAGATATCAACGAGCGCGTCGAGACTGCACGCAACTATTTCCTCGAAGGTTACAACTGCGCCCAGTCAATCGCGCTGGCATACCACGATGTTATGGGCATTGACAAGGAGCTGTCGGCCACGATGGCCGCACCGTTTGGTGGCGGAATGGGCCGTCTGAGAGAGGTGTGCGGCACCGTGAGCGGAATGTTTATGGTGGCTGGATTTATTGCGCCCAATGCGCAACCTAACGACACTGCGAACAAGAAGAGTTGCTACGCTCTAGTGCAGTCCTTGGCCGAGCGATTCCGCGAGGAGAATGGATCTATCGTCTGTCGCGAGCTACTCGGACTAACACAACAGAAGGATGACCCCACC
>JAFOEH010000005.1 GCA_017380275.1 Alistipes sp. | reverse complement strand
GATCACCAATCCGGCCAGCACGGCCACCAGAAGTGTGAGCAGAGCCACGCTGAGCGAGGTGCTCGTGAGGTTGTTATCCTCCTTAAAATAAGATGCATAGGTCACCATACAACCCATTCCCACCGAGAGCGAGAAGAAGGCCTGACCGATAGCCGTAAAGATGGTCTTGGCGGAGAATGCCTCGGCGAAGTTGGGCCTCAGGAAGAACTCATAACCGCCCTCGGCACCCGGCATAAACGCCACGCGAACGGCCATAATGACAAGGATTACGAACAGCGCGGGCATCATCACCTTCGAGGCCTTCTCGATACCCTTCTCCACGCCGCGAATGATAATCAGGTGCGTGAGCAGGATAAAGAGGGATGTATATAACACCTCGCGCCACGACGCCTGGAACGTAGCAAACTGCGTGGTGAAGCTATCGGTCGATGAGTAGAGCGAGCCCGTTAGCGACGATACGAAGTACTCGAGCGACCAGCCCGCCACGATGTAGTAGTAGCCCGAGATGAACATCGCGCCAATCACACCGCAGTAGCCCAGCCATCGCCAATTCTTCGCCAGCGAGCGGTAGCCGCCCACGGCATTCATCTTGGTCTGGCGGCCCACGGCAAACTCGCCCAGCATCACGGGGATACCCACCACAAAGACGCAGAGCAGATAGACCAACATAAAGGCAGCACCTCCGTGCTCACCTGCCATATAGGGGAAACGCCAAATACTACCCAAACCGATAGCGCTGCCGGCAGCAACCAGGATAGCGCTCAACTTGCCTCCGAACGAGGCTCTTTTTTGCTGACTCATAACCAGTTTTTTAACCTTAATTTTGGCAAATATACAGAAAAATCGGTAAAGATGTTCTAAAATTCAAAATGCAGAGTTCAAAATTGTGCTCCGATAGGCTTTTCGCCGCGCAAACGACTATTTTATGTACCGATTTTAGCAAAAAAGAAATTTTTTTACGCAAAAAATTGATTTTGGAAATCAGAATATATATATTTGTGTGGGAAATGCGGTGTTGTGTCAACTACTATACCAAATCAGAGCACCCATCCCATAGTAACCGACCCTAAAACTTAATATGCAAAGAGTAAAAATAGTTGTCATCGGAGCTGGCAACCGTACAAACAAATATATGGAGTATGCCCACAGGCATCCCGAGCGTCTCCAGCTGGTGAGTGTCGTTGAGCCCGTCGAGATTCGTCGTCGCAATATGGCCGAGCGTTTCGGCGTGAAGATGGAGGATTGCTACGCCTCGCTGGACGACTTCTTCGCCGCTAAGGTCGAGGCCGACGCGGTGCTGATCGGCACCCCCGAGGATAAGCACTTCGAGCCTACGATGCGCTCGATCGATGCGGGCTACCACGTTCTGTTGGAAAAACCCATCGCGCAGACCAAGGAGGAGTGTCTGGCCATCCAGCAGAATGCCCACCGTCAGGGTGTTGTGGTTGGCGTGTGCCACGTTCTGCGTTTCCACCCCTACTTTATGAAGATCAAGCAGATCGTCGATTCGGGCGCTCTGGGCGAGATAATATCGATCAACCACTACGCCGAGATCAACATCGACCGTATGACACACAGCTACGTTCGCGGTCTGTGGAGTCAGGCCAAGAAGACCAACCCGATGCTGATTGCCAAGTGCTGCCACGACATCGACTTCCTGTTGTGGGTGGCAGGCTCGAAGTGCCGCCGCGTGAGCTCATTCGGCTCGCTGCGCTGGTTCCGCGAGGAGCGTGCCCCCGAGGGTAGCGCCGAGCGTTGCATCGACTGCAAGGTGGAGGCAGGCTGCCCCTACTCGGCTGTGAATCTGTATAAGGAGCGCAAGGAGTGGATCCGCAACTTCGACGTGCCCGAGGGCCGAACGATCGACGAGGTGATCGACGAGGAGTTGCGCACAGGCCGCTTTGGCCGCTGCGTGCACCACTGCGACAACGATGTTGTCGATAACCAGATCCTCAATATGGAGCTGGAGAACGGTACGCTCATCTCGTTCGTTGTCAACGCCTTCACGCGCAACGACTTCCGAGGTACACACATCAAACTCACCCACGGCGAGATCGACGGCAACGAGACCACGCTCCGCGTGCGCCGCTTCCGCGACAATGCCGAGCGAGTGTTCGACTTCTCGGATCTCTGCTCGCAGCCCTTCCACGCGGGTGCCGATCTTAACATCGTCGAGGAGTTTGTCAATAGCATCACCCGCTCGGCCGATGGCATCCTGAGCTCAACGATCGACTCCTCGATCGAGAGCCACGTCGTCTGCTACGAGGCCGAGACCAGCCGCCTTACGGGCCAGACGATTGAGATTAAGTAGAATTCCCTTTAATAGTAAATAGGTATGAAAAAGTTAATCTTCGCAGCCGTGGCGCTGTTGGTGAGCATCAGCGCAAGTGCGCAGTTCCAGCGTACGCCCACGCCCAATGACAATCTGGTATCGGTTGAGACCAATGCCGACGGTAGTGTAACATTCCGCATCTACGCCCCCAAGGCCGAGCAGGTGTCGCTCTCGGGCGATATCGCTGCGCGTGGACTGACCTTCACCAAGGCCGACAACGGCGTGTGGAGCGCAACGATGGCGAAGGCTACGCCGGGTGCTTACCGCTACACCTTCGTGGTGGATGGCATTACGGTGTTCGATCCCAAGTTCAAGCGTCTGGGCGAGATTCGTCCCGTCGTGGAGATTGCTCCCGAGGGTGCTTTCTGGGCACAGAAGGATGTTGAGCACGGTGCTGTGGCGCAGGTATATTACAAATCTTCGACGATGGGCACTACACGCCGTATGCACATCTGGACTCCCGCGGGTTACAACGCCTCGACGGACAAATTGCCTGTTCTGTATCTGATTCACGGCGGTGGCGACAACGACGCTTCGTGGCCCGGTGTGGGTAAGGCGGGCGACATCCTGGACAACCTTCTGGCCGAGGGCAAGATGGTGCCGATGGTTGTGGTAATGCCCGACGGCAGCATCTCGACCGAGAAGTTCCCCGACGAGCTGACCAAAGATATCATCCCCTACATCGAGAAGAACTACCGCGTGAAGACCGATGCGGCCAACCGCGCGCTGGCAGGTCTGTCGATGGGTGGTTTGGAGACGCTGGATTCGTTTATGGCTCACCCCGATATGTTCGGCTACATCAACGTGATGAGCTCGGGCTGGTTCACCAACAACAAGGAGATGTACGAGAAGGGCGAGGCACGTCTGCGTGAGATCGCCGCAACGCTGAATAAGACCGCCAAGCTGCTGCTCTTCACTCAGGGTGGCGAGGAGGATATCGCCTACGCCAACGGCAAGGCTATGCTGGAGGTATTCAAGAAGTGCGGCATCAAGTTCGAGTACAGCGAGATGCCTGGCGGCCACACTTGGCACGTTTGGCGTCACGATCTGCATAACTTGGCTCCGAGATTGTTCAAGTAATAGACGCTCTTGTTAAGAAAGAAAAAGCCTGTCACGAAGACAGGCTTTTTTATTTGAAATATCTACGAAATATCATTCACTCCCGACATCAAAATCGAGTCGGCACTCTGGTGCGGCACCTCGACAAACATATCGCGATCCGAGGGCCACTCCTTCACGCGCGTCATTGCGTCGCGCACCATTCGACCTATCGAGTTGGTGAACGTTGCGCCCTTGTAGTGGCTCGTGTTGGTCAAGAAGACAAACGACATCCCCTTCTCGCGCAGATCAATATAGGCACACGTTCCCGACATCGAACCCGTGCGAATGAGCGAGCCGCTGCCTGCATTATATCGCGCCCAGCCAAGCGCATAGTCGCCATCGCGTGTGATGTTCTTCATCTCGGCCACGCTCTCGGCCGAGAGCACATCCGGCACGCCCGGTTTGCCATCGATCGAGGCCACCAGACGCATCAGCTCAACCGACGAGGCCACCCACGCTCCCGCGCCCTGCAGACCTCTGATGTTGTGGCCGCCATATTCGCGCAGACGCTTTTCGCCCGAGCCGTCGTAGGACTCGATGCCCTCGTCGTCGTTACCGTAGTAGCGCACCTCGCCCGGGTAACGCTCCTCGTAGTAGTTGCGTGCGATGTGCATATCGTAACACCCTGCAGGCCAGAGGATACGGGTCTGTATGTACTCCTCGTACTCCATCCCCGACACCTGCTCGATCACGCGCGAGAGGGCCAGATAACCCACGTTCGAGTATTGCGCCGATCCGCCCGGTGCGCAGCGCAGCCTTAGGCCGAGCTGGAAGGCTATCATCTCGTCGGCGGTGGGTGTTGTGTCCATCTCCTTCCACTTCATCACATCGGCCGTGCGGAACATCACGTCACCCATACTGCGGCTGAATCCCGAGGTGTGGTTCAGCAGGTGGCGAATAGTGATGTTATGGGCGCGCTTGTCGCGTATTTCGCTCAGGTGCGAGAGTATTCCCTCGGGGCCGAAGACCTTGCTCTCGAGCGTGAGCAGCCCCTCGTCGCAGAGCTTCATAATGCCTGCGGCGGTGATCAGCTTCGATGCCGACGCTATGCGGAAGATGTCGCCCACCTCGGCCTTGCGCTCGCGCTCCTTGTCGGCCCAGCCGAAGCCCTTGCCGTAGATCAGGTGCTCGTCCTGCATCACCGCCAGCGATGCGCCCTG
>JAFOEH010000301.1 GCA_017380275.1 Alistipes sp. | reverse complement strand
TATTGTATCACTACAATTGGCGCCCATAAGAGATGTCACTCTCCTATAAGCCTATACAATCAACAATGTCATATCAATCAACACCATTAATTGTATATTCTTTAGCTCGTTTCTATTTCGAGGTGGTGATTCGAGAGCGATTGAGCTATATATGTAAAGAGTTGTAAGTACAACTCGTTTTTCTTATGACAACGAAGATAGATAATCTTTTCTGATTCTCAAAATTTAATTGTAAATTTGTCAAGTGAATTACTTATTATATGATAATGAAACACATCCTTTTAATTATATTTTCCCTCCTATGCTTTGCCTGTCAGGGTGTGGCACAGCCGAACGAGAGAATCGTTGTCGGTGCCGAACGCACGGAGGAGTATCTGCCTTTGTTGAGTTGTCAGCGCGTAGCCGTTTTGGCCAACCACACCGCGATGGTGGGCGAGGAGCATTTGGTGGATATGCTGGTTAGAGAGAGGGTAAACTTAATTGGAATATTCTCTCCCGAGCACGGTTTTCGTGGTGGTGCCGATGCGGGCGAACACGTCAAAAGTTCGGTCGATGAGCGTACGGGCATCCCCATCTGGTCGCTCTACGATGGCGATATGCAACGCCCCTCGGATGAGAAGATGGGTATGTTCGATGTGCTGCTTATAGATATGCAGGATGTGGGCCTAAGATTCTACACCTACTATATCTCGATGATTCGTATGATTGATGCCTGTGCCGACTTTTCGCGCAAGGTTATCGTATTGGACCGTCCCAATCCTAACGGAATGTATGTAGATGGACCGATTCTGGATATGAAGCATAAGTCGGGCGTGGGCGCACTGCCTATTCCCGTTGTTCACGGTCTTACGATGGGCGAGATTGCACTGATGGCGCAGGGCGAGGGTTGGTCGAAAAAGTGCGACGTTGAGGTGGTTGCGTGCGATGGATATACTCACCAGAGCCGCTATACGATTCCCATTGCTCCGTCGCCGAATCTGCCTACGCAGCACTCGATTTATCTCTATCCTTCAACCTGCTTGTTCGAGGGTACTGTCTGCTCGTTGGGACGCGGTACGGATGCGCCTTTCGAGGTGTATGGCCACCCCGACTATCGTGGCTCGGAGTTCTCGTTTACGCCCCGTAGCGTGGCTGGCGCGAAGAATCCCCCGCTCAAGGATCAGAAGTGCTATGGCGTCGATCTGCATGGCGTGGAGGACGAGGTTGTCATCGCCGCAGGGTTTAACCTTGAGTATGTGATTGATGCCTACCGTAACCTCGGCCTGGGTGAGAAGTTCTTTACGCGGATGTTCCTGCTCCTGACGGGTGTGGATTACATTAAGGAGATGATTATCGCGGGCCACTCGGCCGATGAGATTCGCGCACGCTGGCAAGGGGATGTGGAGAAATTCAAAGTACAAAGAAGAAAGTATCTTTTGTACGAGGAGTAATAAAAGAGGGCTGTCGCAATTTGTCGGACAGCCCTCTGTTTTTTACCAGCACTCGATATTGTCGTTCTCGGCAAACTCCTTCACGGCTCGTTTGTCGAATACGGGATCTTTGCCTTCGCGTTTCTGTCGGCGGTAATCATCCAGCAGCAGCAACGCCTGTCGACCAAGCAACACCAGCGCTACGATGTTGCAGAGCGTCATAAGGCCCATAGTCAAATCGGCCAGGCTCCACACCATCTTTAGACTCATCAGCGCACCACTCATAACCATAGCACCCACGATGATACGATAGATATTGAGCACGCGACGCGACGAAGTGATGAAGCGCACGTTGGCCTCGCCGTAGTAGTAGTTGCCGAAGATCGAACTAAAGGCGAAGAAGAATATCGCAACAGCCACGAAGATACGTCCCGTTATGCCGATCTGGCTCGTCAGCGCCTCCTGCGTGAGTCTTACGCCATCCAGCTCGCCACCTAACTCAACGCCGCTTGCAAGGATGATAAATGCTGTACAAGAGCATATCACCAGCGTGTCGGAGAATACACCCAAGGTCTGGATAAGGCCCTGCTTTACAGGGTGCGAGGTCGAGGCCGTAGCAGCTGCGTTGGGGGCCGAACCCATACCCGCCTCGTTGCTGAACAGACCGCGTTTAATGCCCTGCATCACCGCAGCACCCATTCCGCCACCCACGACTTGCTCCACGCCAAAGGCGCTATTGAGGATGGTCTTAAGTACCTCGGGCAACGATCCGATATTCATCGCCACAACGACAAATGCCAGCAGAATATATCCTACAGCCATCACGGGCACGACCAGCGAGCTGACCTTGGCGATACGCTGTATTCCGCCGAAGATGATTATCAGTGTCGATATGGTAATCGCAATACCGATGTAGAGCCGGTCGATTCCAAAGGCGTTCTCCACAGCCTCGCACAGCGTGTTGCTCTGCACAGTG
>JAFOEH010000300.1 GCA_017380275.1 Alistipes sp. | reverse complement strand
GTCGGTGCTGCGGCCCTGAATGAGGCCGGCGGCCAGTGCCCACCGGGTGGGTTCCACAGCATAGCCTTCCACGGCGGAGGCATCCGCAAAGCCGTCCAACGACGCTCGGGAGGTGTTATACACCGGAATAATAACACTTATAGTCATATTATTATGTTATATAATTTCTATATTTGAAAGAACCCCAACTTGATGCTTATACGATTCCAAACACCAATCAATCGTATTCAGTCGAAAAAGTTTATGCATTTAAATATACGTTGTTATAATTTTCTGCCATTATTGAAATATCGAACAATTTAGCCTTATCAAAACATTGTTGGGCAATTTGTTGGTACTTGGCGGTATTCTTATCAAGCACCTTAATCTCCTCAGCTAATTGTGAGGTGTTCTGATGTTGGAATAAGACGCCTGCATTAGTAGTAATTTCGCGTAATCCATCAACATCACTCGCGAGGAATGGTTTACCTACACTCATCCCTTCAATTGAAGCGAGCGAGAGCCCTTCCCAATGAGAAGACATAACGATATAGTCTGCTGCTTTGAGCAATTCGGGCACGTCCATACGTATCCCCATAAAATGAACTCGATCAGATACCCCTTCTGCGATTGCTAACTTTTCACAAACCTCTCGTCTTTCTCCGTCGCCTACTAAGAATGTATGAAATTCTTGTGGCAAAAGTGTTGTTGCGCGAATAAGTGTATCCTGATCTTTTTGATAGCGGAAACCAGCCACCATAATGATCTTTTTGCAGTTCGGTGCAATATTGTTCAACTCGCTACTCGGTTGGGCAGTAGCATATTTTTGTATATCTACACCGTTATATATGGTAGTTATATTGGCGCGACATTTGCCAATATAGTTTCGAAGATTCTCTTCTGCTTGATCAGAGATACAAATAACCTCTTTGTATTGATTATACATAAACCGATCAATCGGCTTATACCACCACAAGTGTCTGCGTCGATTGTCAGTGCTGTGCTCTGTGGTTATTAATTTAGTTTTGCCGAAAATGTTGGCAATAGCAGCAAATAATTGAGGAGCCGTATTGTGAGTATGAATAATGTCGTATTGTCGGATAATGGGTATAAGGTTGAATATATGCAAAGGATTATATACGGAACCACCTTTGCCCAACTCTAAAATCGTAATTCCTGCTGCAACTAATTGTTGCTTGAATGGGGTATTGCTACCATCAAAGAGAAGGACATCGATCGAATACCCCAACTCTCGTAATCTTGGGGTTAGATCAATAATGAGTTTCTCTGCCCCGCCTGTGTGCAGTGATGTAATTATATGGAGGATTTTCATCATTCGGGAATTGGATATACAATATATTTCGCAGTTGGATTGTTTTTAGCAATAATTTTTGCAGGATTTCCTATTACCACCGAGTTATCAGGAACATCAAAGTTAACAAAAGCATTGGGAGCGATTAAAACATTATCTCCAATTTTTACTCCCCCCACAATTACAGAATTAGCATTCATACATACGTTATTTCCAATCGTCGGTACGCCTCTATTTTTACCTTGTGAATTTCCTATTAAACATCCTTGACAGATATTAAAATTCTTTCCAATGACAGTTTCTGGATTAATAACGATATGTCCAAAATGTACGATTCGAAAACCTTCTCCGATTTTAGTTTGTGAAGGAATTTGAATGCCGGATCTCAACATACATTGTCGTAGGAAGAATGTCCAAAATGCGCGAGTAATAAATAATGATGCAGATTGAGCTCGACGATAGAAATATGTATATCTAAATCCTATTGTGAAAAAGAAATATCGTAACTGCCAGAATAATTTAGCGGAATCTTTACCTATATATCTATACAGATCCTTTTGTATTGCGGAGTTCATATTTATGAGTTGTTTTTATGTTTAATATATAAATACCAAAAATAACCCATTGGTACTGCCAATATTGTTAAAAGAGGTCTTGGCGATTCTTGAATGAATCGATAGTTCTTGCTAATGATACAACTTGCAACGTAATGTACGCACGAAATAAATTTGCGTTTCAATGTTGGAGCATATACCATTTCCGTTTTACGGAAGAATGCAAAGCCTTTTGGGTTGTTCCAATATTGTCGGTACATACTTGCACTTGATCCATCACGCTGATAATCAACAATTACCAAAGGTGTGTTAGTCGTGAGTAACTTATAATCTTGATCAATCAACAGATATTTATATGCTAAACCGACGTATCTTTCACCGTCAAAGAGAGGGTATTCGGGATAGCTATTGATTACATTAGTACTGTAGACTAATTTCTTGTCGCCAGATCCTCCTGCTGCATAATAACCCGAAAGTGTGGTTTCGGTTAGATCCTCAGGAAAAGGCTTACCTATAATCTGCTTATGCTTATCATCAATATCAAGACCTACCATACCAGCATATTTGTCAGAGCCGTGAGTTTGCCAAAATGTTATGATCTTTTCTACCGCATCATCGGGCATATAGTCATCAGAATCGATACAGGTATTCAGTTCGGTCGTGATGTTTCGGTATGCTGTATTGTGAGCTCCGTGCATACCTTGATTTTGTTGATAGATATAGCGGATCGGAATTTTATTCTCCGCAATCCAACCTTCAACTAACTCACGGGTATTGTCTTTTGAACCGTCATCAACGACTAACCATTCGAAATCTTTGCAGGTCTGTCGGCAAAGACTTTCGTAAGTTCGTCCAATCGTATGCGCCCGATTGTAAGCTGGGGTAAAGATGGTAAGTGTAGCCATACATTAATGATATTTACCAATTAACCACATAAAATATGTAAAACCTACGTTTGCAAGCATAATCCAATTGAGTTTATCTCCTTGCTTGTGCCATATAGGCAGTTTTAATAGCGGATATGCTAACAATATAGGATATATAAACCACGACAAATATGCAAATCGAGCTGAAAATGATGCTCGAATCAGCATAATCCAAAATGAGTTGCAGAGAACGTATGTATTCAGCAACAGCAAATATGTTTTATCGCTAACTCTCTTTTTAACGACGACGTGCCAACCTAGTATAATTGGCATTACACTATATAACAAGAGGTCCCAGCGGAAGCCAGTATTACTAAATTCATCATCGAACTCATCGCTTGTGATGTAAGTGTTCAAACGATCATCAAAGCCTAGATTAGCAAAGAATGTTTCAAGCGAGTCACCTACGGCTAAACTGAGAAAAATTGATAGGATCCAGAATGCGACAGTTAGTTTAAAACTATTTTTGAATTTTGGAAGCACAAATGTAGATACAACCATCATCAAAATTGGCAATGCCATTGAGTGATGAATATTGTATGCGCAGAAAGATAGAATAGCAGCTATGATCTGATCATTTTTTGACCCTGCAATATATGAGAATGCTGTCAACATTATCGAGCAAGCCAAACCATTTCGGATACCATTAACACCGAATGAGTAGAATGAGAATGCGACTAAGTTCATTAATAGAGCGATAAGAACATTATTGCGCATTAGTCGTTTACAAGCCCATAGAGTACAGCCGATATATCCAATCTCAATAATAAGGAAGAATGCATTGACGCTCATTATTTTTGAGGCTTTGTTCATAATCCAATAGAACAGCCAATCGGAAGCGTCTGGGTCGTATTCACTTAATCCGTATTGTAGATTGGCGTATGATCGCGCATAGTTTACGGTATCGCCGAAATGATAGGATACCGGACGCAATCCTAAGAAAAGTATAAGGACTATACTCAAAAACAACGCTGATCCGTAATTATCACGTCCACGATATATGGATTGGAATGTCATATTTTGGCATGACAATGCATATAGTACCGTCAATATAAATAGCAGGTTAATATATATAGCCTGATATAGACTTGCTGGAATCATTATAGAGTATTATTTAAATAATTTACGCAATTTCGAGGTGAAGTTCACACCGAAGACTCGGTGGAATATACGGGCGATACATTGACGCACGGGATTAACTTTCATCCACGTTTTCGAGAACCAATGTATGGTATAGGTGTCAGAGGTTTTATTTAATCGTCCGGTAGCATCGTCAAATGGATTGAAATAGCATTGAGGATAAATATATATGCCAGCAACCGACTGAATACCTTTGATGTTCTCCATCCCGAAAGATTTTAGTATATCGGTTGTCAATTTTACAACAGCATATGTGGTATTATATGAACCATCTGCGTTGAGAAAATGGTGGCTGGCATACTTCTCCAAAATGGCCTTATACACTTCGTGGCCAGCCTCGACCGCCAGACCCAAACCAGGTGCGACTGCAATATCCCCATAATGCGGATCCAGTCCATCAATCTCACAACCCATAAAGGCTCCGCGATTGATGATCTCGTCTAATGGGCGAATTACCTCCACATCGGTATCGAAATATACACCTCCGTATTTGTAAAGAATCCAAAAGCGAGCATAGTCACTTACGAAGGCATACTTTTTTGCCTCGTAAGCCTCTTTCGTATATGGAATAATATTTACGTCAAAGTTTGATTCGTTCCACTCCTTGATTTCGTAATCGGGCATATATTTACGCCACGAGTCAATGCACTTTACTGCGAACTCTGGCAGCGGATTCCCACCGAACCAACAATAGTGTATAACTTTTGGGATCATATCAACTTATAAATTTTTTCTACTTCGGTTTCGTTGCCGTAGTCGTGCGTACGCAAATGCTCGACGATACGTGCCTGCAACTCTTTGTTGTCAATCAGCGCCTTTATACCTTCGGCGCACGCACGATTATCCATCGGCACAATCACACCATCAACGCCATTCTCAATCTGACTCGACGCAGTGGGGTAGTTTGTTACGACGACGGGTTTATAAAGCATTTGGGCTTCGCGCACAGTTACTGATTTACCCTCGTAACGCGATGGCTGAACATATATGTCACACGCCTTGATATACGGATAAGGATTCGAACGCTTGCCAAGAATGATCACACGCTCTTCCATTCCGGCCTCTGCAATTTTCTCGCGAATCAACTGCTCTTGACCTCCAAAACCGATTATATACCAACGAACATCAACGCCCATCTCAACCAAATGTTTGCAAATAAACGGCAGATTGTCGTAATTCTTCGCGGTACAGAATCGTCCGACCGACAATAAATTGACAACGCCACTTGTGGGCTCGATCTCCTCGGCTGTACCATTTGCTCGTTTCTGCACAAATGAGGGCGAAAGTATATTCTCAATTTCGATAACCTTAGGTGCCAATTCAGGGAATATCTTTACGAATGCCTCAGTCGCAGCCTCTGAAATAGATGCGATATGGTCAAATCCACTCCAATATGGTAGCTCCAAATGCTTGTTTATATGTATCTTAGTGTAGTCAGTATGTATCCACGCCACTTTTTTCTTTGCACGCACTTTGTCAAGGCAGATATTATGCGGGTTGAGAAAACTTATCGCCAAATCATACTCGGTATCGCTGATTTTGGGCAATAGTGGAGTAGTGCAGTTTGCAACATATTGGAAGATTGACGCATCTTCGCCATTGATTTTATGCGTGCGACGATATATATGATGTCGGATCTTTGCCAATAGACGCGCAGCGACGATATCCACGTACCCTTCGCGCAATACCTCCTTCATTGGACGTTCGAGAGTAGAATATTTTGGAATCTCGGGTAGCAAATTCACTCCGTCGGGGATCAACTGCATCAATTCGCCTTGATGGCTGTAAACGAACAAATCGACATCGTACTTTGCTTTGTCGATAGCGTTCAACAACCCAATCAACGAAATCTCTGCCCCTCCAATTTCGAGGTAGTGAATCAGTATCAGTATGCGAGGTTTTGAGGGCATATGTGTCTATAGACAAAAAATAGTGCTCGATAAACCAATTGAGTTTTATATTGGTTTATAATAGCATTATAGGTTTTGAATTCAAAAGTATTAGCCTTTAATACTTTCAGTTGAGAATAATATATATTGAATTGTTCTCTATTTGAGTGGTGAATCGTACTATATATAATATTTTGCAAATTGCGAATTTTTAACCTTTTGAACAAATCATTATCGTTGATCCCCATCAACTCTAACATTTTATATCTGATATCCCAGTATCCTTTATGGAGATCAATTTCTTTTTCAAGAGAAGTTGGTGCACTATGCGAATTCGAATGTTTAATGTATTTGAACAAGGGCTTGTCAATAAACCCACATGGAGTATTATGGGTTAAAGGTAATAGAATCTGTAAATTTTGCCCATATCGAGAAATTAATACTTGTTTGTTTGAATAAAATTCGCATAAGGGCAGAGTTCGAACTAAATATGTGCCTGCATAATTATTTGTGTAGCCGAATAACAAATCATCAAAGATATATTTGTTAGATTTTTCTCGTACACTCTTTACTAGCAAGTTTGATGTATCATCTAATTTGTCGTTATGGACTATAAATGCATTAGTTCTTACTACATTATAATTAGGGTGATTGCAAAGGAAATTTACCTTTTCCTCAATTGATGTCGGCATTATGAGGTCGTCTACATCTAAATAAGATAGAAAGTCGCCGTTTATATGCTTTAAACCTGTCGCACACGCGTGTCCAAGACCGTGATTGTCTTGTGTGATAATTTTAAGAATATAGCCTCTTGTCTGAAATGTATCTAAATACGATTGGGCTACTTCTGTCGTGTTGTCAGTAGAGCCATCATTTACAAAGACCAACTCGATATTGTTATATGTTTGCTCTAATACCGACTCAAAGGCTCTCGGTATAAAATGTGCTCCATTATAGCAGCACATTACGATTGATACTAATGGTTGTTGTGGCACTAATGTGTGGTTTTGAAATTATAATATAACCCCTTTGCTATATCTGTTAAATACTTAAAACTTTGCGTTCTGCTAAACATTAAAAAGAATACTGCGGCACACGCTATGAGACATACACAACCTCTCATTATTATTGTGACGAAATCATATCGACCTTCACACGAGAATAACGAGTCATTGGTAAATTGCGTAATAAAGCATAAACCGACTGTAACCGCTATGAAGATTACGTATTTAATGTAATAGATTTGAGGAGATCTTTTAAACGTGTATTTGTAAACCAATCGAGGCCAATTCCACGAAGCGGTTAATAATACGGATATAGAAGTTCCTAATAAAACGCCAGCTAATCCATAATAGTGGACTAGTGTGAGAGATACTACTAGATTTATAACTGCCGTTATCAATACTACATATTTATCTGCGTCAAAAATTCCAGATACGGTTTTGTAAGTCATTATTGAGCTTCGTATCTCATCGACATAGTAATTTATGCAAATGATGGCTACAATATACTGAGGTAAGAGATACTCAGTACCTACCCACCACGATATAAACGGATTTATTGTATTATACATTAAAACTACGACGAATGACACAAGGCAGAAGTTTATCATATATAATACATTGAATACTTTGTGTTGCTTATCTTCTCCTTCGCTTGCGACTAAGTTGCCTACACTATCTTTTACTCCTGCAAAAATAGGCTTGGTCAAAGATTTTAACTGCCCGGTAATGAGTGTGTAGTTAGAATATAAACCTACTATTCCAATACCTACATATGCTGATATGATGATATTATCCGTACTGTGAAGTAAATAACCACCAATACTATATAGAAATAGAGCCTTGACGTTTGTTACAATATTTTTCTTGGTTGCTTGATCAATAGGATATTTTATAGAAGTATTAACGTACGGATACAATGTGTTGACTTTTTTAATAACGAGCAGATTGTACCCTAGGGTAAATATCAACTCAACAGCTAAGAATAACACATAGTTCTTAAAATAATATAATATCGCAATTTTAACTAAATTGAGAAGAATCTGATATGTGAGATTATAGCCAGCTAATTTGTATTGTTTTTGATCAGAGTTTATTAATGACCATTTATCAGCCATCAAATATCCGATGAGATTGTTAAATACGAATATGAAATATACGATTGATACGTATGATAGATCTTCTCCGCCTTTGATTAATATATTTAAAAATGGATAGATGCACAATGAAAGTAGAAAAACTCCCAATGCTATATATCTATATATACGTCGATATAGTTGGATAAGTGCAATAATCTTAGGTTCGTCGTGATCTGCCAGCGGTTTATATAAATTATATACAATGCTTGTTCCAATGCCGCCTTCGACGAGGCTAAGCATACCGATGATGTTGAGCAACAATCCATTTAGGCCCAAGTACTCTTCGCCTAATGAGTCGATAAATATCTTGCGCGTGAAAAAACCTAACAGCGCTAAGATAATGGTGGTGCCAATGCTTGTTGCTATATTTTTAAGCGAATTTAGGCTGCGCATTGTTATATTAGTCGTAATATGCGTAAAATCTTCTTTATTGCCGCTTTTGCGTAGGCGGGTAGGGCTTTTAATTTAGTCTTCCACGCGGGGATGTGGAGTAGGCGAGTTACAAGTGCTTCAAAGTCTTCGCTTTCGCATGCCCTCCAAAATTTTTCGCTCTTTGGGTGCATCGTCGTGCTACGCACAATGCAGGGATTGAATTGCGTTGCGTCTTCGAGTGTCGAGGTGCGTATATCAAACAGCTCACCTTTGATGTGCTCGAACAATCGCTCGCCCTTGCTGCTATTAATGCAGACCAACGAGATGCCTCGGTCGTCGTTATACTCTTTGCCAAAAATCCCACTTCCCCAGAAATCGCCAAGAGTGATGTCGGCTCCCGATGTAAAACCTTTGAATCGGCACACTGTGCACGATGGACGGGTATAGAGATCGGCGATAAAACCACGTTGGAACGGGTTCTCAGCCCCTCGTTGGCGTATTTGTGTGCCATTGTCGAAATTCGCAGCGAGTGAATATCTCTGCCAGCTTTCGCTCTTATCTCTAAAATTGAACGCCGTGATTTTGGCTCCTGTTTTCTGCTCTAATGTATTGAGGTAGTGGCGGAAGATCTTCGGACTTGGCACTCCGTGGCATACGACCTCGATACAATGCAAGCTCTCATACTCTTTCCCTAAGAAACGTCGTAGTCCCGCAATCTGGCAAGGAGTACCCGTGAAAAGTACCTGGCGACCACTGCGCAAATCATCCTTGGCGCGAGCAAAACAGTTGCCAATGTGGCTTTGTGCATATTTCGATCCGCGCAATGCCTCCAGTTCCTCAATCGAGTCAACTCGCTGGTGTATGACCTCTATTTGAGCATTGAGCATAGCTCCATATATCACGCCCCCATTGTTGATGATGTTCTCGGCAAGCGCCGTAAAGACTCCTCCCGAGGAACTCTTAGATCGTATATCGTTATTGCGGTTTTTGCAAGCAATCACTTTGGGTGTGATGCCGACGCATTTCTCGCCTAATATAGGACAGGCCTTGCGGCAGAGATCGCAATCAATGCACTCCGCTTTATCGAGTTGAGGCCGCATAAATCCCTGCTCATCAGGTTGCACAACGATGCAATTCTTTGGGCAGATGTTTGCACAAGCCTCGCAACCACAACAATCTTTTGTCGGAATTATGTCGAGCGGACGCAGTGTCATTACATAATCTTTTTCAACTCTTCTCCAATGAGCAGTGCACGATCACGATATTCGGGCATCATCGACTGCAAATGGGTGCGAATTTGATCCTCACGTTGATAGATCCAATCGAATGCATTGGTCAGATCCTCCTCTTGCGAGAGCGATTGTACGGGCAGAACATAGTTCTCGTAGGTGCCGAAAATATCTTTTGCAATACCTTTTGCCTTGACCGAATAGCCAACGACTAACGTAGGCACACAAGTCGAATATGCGGCAATCGAGGCGTGCGTACGGGCAGCGATCATAAATCGGCAACGTGCGATGTAACCTTTGAGTTCCATACAGTTGTGATCCTCAATCATCACCACACGCCCCGTATTTTTGTATTTCTCATACAACATTTTCAGCGGCACTCGGTCGTCTTTTCCTTCCCATACAACGTGAGGAATCAGCGCAATCTGCATATCTGAGGTTGCGATAATATGCTCGATTAGCTTCTCATAATTTTTAAAGGTGATGTTATTCCCATTTTCACAGTTCATAACCATCGGACTGAGATTTATGCCAACGGTATTGCCTTCGATGAATCCATCGGGTAACTCCAAGTCAACTCTCTCCAATTGAAAAGCAGGATCTGGCAACAACTTTACGTTCGATAAGCCTGCTTTCACCATTGCCTCATACGTTATGCTCTCTCGTGCAATGATGAGTGAGTAACGATTTAGATCAGTGAGCATTTTCGAATCAGCAATTGACTCGGGCTCAACGGAACATCCTACAAATGCCGTTTTTATATGTCGCTTGTTATACATCTTATTCAAACAGGCGTAAACTGCTATATCCCCATAGCAATAATTATCCCCGCCGATTGATAGGGCTATGGCGTTTGTGTGGTGAGAACACAGCGCATTTATGTATGGTAGTATATCGAGATGCTCGTATTGCTTAAATAATTTCAATTTAATGTATGCAGCCCAAAAATCCCACGTTCGAGCAATAGTTTTCGTAAACACATCTTTGATGCTGATAATCTCATCAAGCTTATACAATTTGTCTTCATTGTGTTTCAACGACATCAACTCGATATTGTTAGATTTAGGCTTGTATAAGATTTTGGTTAGCGATCTTACGATAGCCTCACAACCGTGATTGCCGCTACCTCCGTGTCCGTAAAGAATTATATTTGTGCTCATTTTGCTATCAACTTTTCAATCTTTTCAATAACTACTTGTGGAGTGAAACCTTGCGTGAGTGTCGCATGCCCATTGGCGATAAGCTTTGCTTGTAATGCCGTATCCTCAGCAAGACGATAGATGCCTTCGATCAGACTATCGACCGTAGGTTCAACCATTACGCCATTCTCTCCGTCGGTGATGAATTCCGACGGACCGACCGATCGTGTAACCACACACGGCGTGCCAAGTGCCATTGCCTCTTGAATCACCAAGCCCTGCGATTCGATGTGCGATGTGTGAATCATCATATCTGCATATTTGATATATGGATAAGGATTTGCTTGACGTCCACAAAGTATCACCTGCTCCTCGATATTTGCCTCACTAATACGTTTGGCGATGTCGTCATATAGCTCACCATCGCCTACTACGTACCATTTGAACTTCAAACGCCCATCAGCTCTCAGTCGCACAGCGGCCTCGACAACATTTTCGATGTGTTTCTCGACCACAATGCGCCCAACGGTGACAAATTTCAGGGTATCGTCCTCGTCATAAGGATCAATCTCGCTATCACCCATTCTGCAAATCTGCTCCACATCGACCATATTGGGAATGACGGTGATTTTGTTCGATAACGTTGCACGTTGCTCGATGAGCATATCTTTTACCCCTTGCGATACGGCAACTATGTTCGTGAAATAGCTGAGCTGTCCTAAATCATCGTTGGGCTTGATAGATCCGTGATGCCACCAGCAAAGTTTTTTATTCGCAGTAATGCTATGAGCAACGATATCAGCCGATATGCCTACACGATAAGCAATCGCTATATCATAGTTTCTGCCTCCTACAAGTAATGTCGCTAACCATTTATATCCTACGTTTCCCAAAAGTCTAATGACCAATGTCGCGATGCGAAATTTTAGACTAAACCAATCGCGTTTTGCCAGATTGCCTAATAGGGTACGAATAATCGGGCCATAGGCAGCGCGAGTATCTTTGAGAATGATATTAACCTGCTTTGGTACTTCACAAGCGTAATTGCCAAGATCTTCGAGCAACAAAAGATCGACGTTGAATTTATCATAGTCAAGGTGTTTGAGCGTATCAAATAAAGATCGCTCAACTCCTCCTACATTTAAATGCCCATTAACAAAGAGTATGTCGGTTTTGCTTGGCATTACAGCGGAAATATTATCCATCTTCCTGCCACCACTTTCAATTTCCAGTAGATGACGTTTGTGCGGAGTATTTCGATTAAGTGATTGCGAAGGAATTGGCGCAATGGCGCGGCGTATTCTGCATATCTCTTCGATGAATCCCTATTATTCATCGCGAGTAGCTTAATGCAGGTTTCGACTACGTTGCTCAGTGCCATATTGGCATATTGTGGAGCACGAACTCTCATTAGCTCGTAGACGGCCAAAACGTTGTCAAACTCTTCGAATGCGCGTTTCGAAATAGCCAAGTGCGACAAACTACCTTCGTGGTATTCATAGTAGTAGAGTGGAGCATCGGTATAGGCCATATTACCTTCTTGCAAAAAGAGTTGCGCCATTACGTAGTAATCCTCGCTAATGGTGGCAATGGGGAACGTAACTCGCTCAAATACTTTCTTGCGATACAATTTGCCGTATAATCCCCAAAACTCATATTTGAAAAATCGGGGCATTAACTCATCAAACTGCAAGAGTTGATCGCGCCCCTCGGGTTTGGCCGGGATCTCGCTCTCGTTGAAAATTCTCAGCACTCGGCACGCACTGATGTTTGTATTGTGGCGTACGATGAGGTCGTATAATTGTTTGATGTAGTCAACAGCGATACAATCGTCGCAATCCATAAAACTCACAAACTCTCCCGAAGCCTGCTCCAAACCGAACTTGCGAGCCAATGATGCGCCACCATTTTCGATGTGATAGACTTTGAAACGGCGATCCTCCGCTGCGATTTGATCACACATCACTCCGCTTTCGTCAGTTGAGCCATCATCGACCAGGATAAACTCCAATGTCGAATAGGTCTGTTCTCGCAAACAACGAAAACAACGCTCCAAATATTTGGAGGCGTTGTAAACGGGAACGATGATCGAGATTAGTGGATATGTTGTTGCGTGGCTACTCATCGATTCTCTCCAACATTGTTGCGGGGATATAGGTTGAGGCGACGGAGATGGTGTCGTTGAGGCGCACAACTACGCGGCGGTGCCCCTTGATACGAATCAGTTCGCCCTCGATACCCTTCATCGGACCTGCTGTCACACGCACGCGGTCGCCTGCGGCCAGCGGAATATCGACCAGCGTCAGACACTCGTCGGGCATCTCAACCAAAAAACGGAAATCACTCATCTGTTTGTCCGAGATTGGTGCGGGGCGTCGTTCTGCACGGTCGAGTACATAACGCACGGGCAACGATAGCTCGTTCACGATGTCGTAGCAGGCGTCGGCCTCCACACGGATAAACACCACATTCGGAATGAGCGGCACCTCAATGCGGCGTTTTCGACCGTTGTAGATGCGCTCTTGCATTCGCATAGGCAGGTAGCATTCCACACCGGCCTCGACCAGACGGCTCTTGATACGTCGAGCAAAGTTGTTGCGCGTGTATGCTGCAAACCACTGTGGTTCTGACGATTGGCTCATTGATGTTGCGTGTGTGGGCTTGATTAGGTGAGTTCTGGGTACGCTTCGCGGTTGTCAATGCCCTTGTGGCGGTATCACTGACAAACCCAATTCAAAATCTCGCGCACCTGACAACCCACTCTTAAACAGATGTAAGTTTCCAAGTATTTAACGTACAAAGATATAGTTTTTCTATATATAATCAAAGTATAGCGAGGTAATTTTACGTTTCGTGCGGTGCGAAATAGACGAATAAACGGGTCGAATATTGACGCAAAAGATTAAAAGGGTGGTGATGTATTGTTGCGGTGTCGAAAAAATTATTACCTTTGTGGCCGTTAACGATTTAGAAAAACGAAATTTCACAAACTCGAAGAATATGGAATTGAAAGAGATTTTGGCAATTTCGGGTCAGCCCGGTTTGTTCAAATATGTTGCACGCAGCAGCAATGGTGTTATTGTTGAGTCGCTTATCGATGGTCGTCGTCACAATGCGTCGGCTACGGCTCGTGTCAGCGCACTGACCGAGATTGCGATTTTCACCGAGGACGAGGATATGCCTTTGGCATACGTTTTCGAGAAGATTTATGCCTACACCGAGGGTAAGGAGGCGATCAATCCCAAGTCGGACGCATCGGCATTGAAGAGCTACTTTGCGGAGGTTTTGCCCGAGTACGATCGTGAGCGCGTTCACGTTTCGGACATCAAGAAGGTTTTTGCTTGGTACAATATGTTGGTTTCGGCAGGTATGACCGAGTTCAAGCTGCCCGACGAGGAGGAGCAGACCGAGGAGTAGAACTTGACCAACTGATCAAGGCTCAAAATTAAGCCACGCCCGAATAAAGGCGTGGCTTTTTTGTTGTTTTGGGGATCTATCCAAGTTCTATGTTTGGGGCGACCGCCCGCAGGGCGAGCCACTGAACTTGACACGTTTTGCAAACGTGTGATTTACTTTTGTTTTAAGGGTCTAATCGACTTTTCTTTCAGCACTCCGCGCACCCAACGAGCCGAGTATTTGCGCCCGTCGAGGTCTTGCATAACGCATTTGCCGTGCGGAACGCCGTCCTTAAACTTACCCGTAAAAGCAATGCCCTCGGGATTGATAAAAGTGCCCTCGCCATTGGGCAAATCTCGCACCCACTCGCCAACGTATTTGCTACCGTCGGCATACTCCATCGTGCCAATGCCGTCGCGATGATCATACTTCCATTGTCCGTGATACTTGCCTTTATCGGGGTAAATCATTGTTCCCGTACCGTGAAAAACTGTTAGGTATGTTTCGCCAATATACGATGATCCATCTTCCCAGCGTATAGTCGAGATCCCCGTTGCCTTATCTATGCTTTCTTCTACAATCTTTAACTTATTTACCGGAACTTTTTTGGTCGTTTTTTGTTTCTTTGACGATTTGTTAGGCTTGTTCAATAATGATTTGTTAGAATTCGTTATCATTGAATTCCATATGCCAAATGAAGGATCAACAGGCTGATATTCTCTTGGTGCATTTATGAACATAGGTTGCGCAAAACCCTCGCTCGGCAAGCAGAAAATAGCCACGATAAGGATAAGTAAATATTTCTTCATAATTGTGAGCTTTTTATGTTGAAAATCACGTTTTTGCAAAAAAACAAAATTTATTGACAATTCCAAATTTTTTGGCTGTTTTTGCCATTTTGTTTATCGTTTCTTTTTCAGGGGCTTAATGCTTCTTGGTTTGATCATAGCACGATCCCATTTTGCCTTGTACATCGTGCCGTCGCTATCTTGCACCAAGCCTCGTCCGTGGGGTAGTCCATTGACCGATTTGACCGAAAATTTGACCCCATTCGGGGCTATGTAGGTCCCTTTGCCGTGGGGCATAAATCCCCTCCACGAGCCGCTGTAACTGCTGCCGTCGGCATAGAACATCGTTCCTGTGCTCGTGAGATTTTTGTATAATATTTGCCCGTTGTAAAACGAGCCATCTTTGTAGCGAGCAATGATCAGTCCCGTGTCGGGATCCATCTCCTCTTGAATGGGGGCCGTTCGTGAAACGTTTTTATGGCGCACGAATGCCCACGGCACAGGTACGTCCAAATCGCCCCAGCGGAACTCATAAAGTCCGTTATAAATGCCCGAATACCAAATTGTTGCGATTGCGCCTTGCATAGCACGACGCTCCTTTCTTTGCTGCTTGCTTGTTTGGGCCGTGCTGATGTTCGGCAGACAACACAATGCGGCAAGAAGTATAAGCAGATACCTTCTCATAACACACTCTCTTTTACACTTTCGCAATATACAAAATTATTCCAATAAATGCAAATTTCAGCCGATTTATGTCCGATGCAATAGTCGCTAAAATACAATATTACATTGTATTTTGGGCGCAAAAAAAGCCACCCCGAAGGGTGGCTAAAATTACTCGAAAGTATCTCTTTGATTACATTCTTTCGGGAACTTCGATGCCCAACAGAGCCATACCCGAACGGATCACGCGAGCAACCTCCGAGGCGAGTTGCAGACGCATCTGGCGTACCTTCACGTTCTCCTCGCGCATAATCGAGTGGTCGTGATAGTAGCTGTTGAACGACTTTGCCAAATCGTAGATATAGGCACCGATGATCGACGGAGCGAAGTTCTCGCCTGCCGATGCAACCACCGAGGGGTAGTCGCTCAGAGTCTTGATCAACTCGATCTCCTCCTTCAAGTAGTCGATGCCGACCACGCGACCTGCGTAGTCGATACCGCTCTCAGCCGCCTTACGCAGCACCGAGCAGATACGTGCGTGGGTGTACTGAATGAAGGGACCCGTGTTGCCGTTGAAATCGATCGACTCGCGCGGATCGAACAGCATTGTCTTCTTGGGGTCAACCTTCAAAATGAAGTATTTGAGCGCGCCCAGACCGACCATCTTCGAGATAGCCTCAGCCTCCTCGTCGGTGCAGCCGTCCAGCTTGCCCAGCTCCTGCGACATCTCGCGTGCGGTCGAAACCATATCGGCAATCAGGTCGTCGGCGTCGACAACCGTACCCTCGCGCGACTTCATCTTGCCCTCGGGCAACTCGACCATACCATACGAGAGGTGGGTGATGTTATCGCTCCAATCGTGTCCCAACTTTTTGAGGATCAACTTCAAAACCTGGAAGTGGTAGTTCTGCTCGTTACCAACGACATAGATCATATCGTCCAACTTGTTGTCCTCGAAACGGCGGAATGCGGTACCCAAATCCTGAGTCATATATACCGAGGTGCCGTCGCCACGCAGCAGCAACTTCTGATCCAGACCGTCAGCTGCCAGATCGATCCACACCGAGTTGTCCTCCTTGCGGAAGAATACGCCTGCGTCGAGGCCCTTCTGTACGATATCCTTACCGAGCAGGTAGGTCTGCGACTCGTAGTAAACCTTGTCGAAATCGACGCCCAGAGCCTTGTACGTAACGTCGAAACCGTCATATACCCAGCCGTTCATCGTCTGCCACAACGAGTACACCTCCTCGTCCTTGGCCTCCCATTTGCGCAACATTGCCTGCGCCTCCTGCATAATCGGAGCCTGCTTCTTAGCCTCCTCCTCACTCACGCCTTCGGCAACGAGCTGCTTGATCTGCTCCTTGTAGTGCTTGTCGAACTCGACGTAATACTTACCTACGAGGTGGTCGCCCTTCATACCGCTCGATGCAGGGGTTTCGCCGTTGCCGTAGAGCTTCCACGCCAACATCGACTTGCAGATGTGAATACCGCGGTCGTTCACCAAGTTAGCCTTGATCACGTTGTGGCCGTTGGCTTTGAGGATCTGCGCCACCGAGTATCCGAGCAGGTTGTTGCGGATATGACCCAGGTGGAGGGGCTTGTTGGTGTTGGGCGACGAGTACTCGATCATCACGGTGCGACCCGTTGCGTCAGCCTGACCGAAGTCCTCATCGGCGCGCATTTCGGCAAAACGCTCTGCCCAGAAATCGGCCGAGAGCGAGATGTTCAGGAAGCCCTTAATGACGTTGAAAGCGCTCACTTCGGGGTTGTTGGCCACGATGTGTTCGCCTATTTCGGTAGCGGTTGCTTCGGGCGATTTGCGGCTGCGTCGCAGCAGGGGGAAGACCACGAGGGTAAAGTCACCCTCGAACTCTTTACGTGTCTTTTGGATTTGGAGCACTTCACCCTCCTGTTCGCCGTATAGTGCGCCGACACTGCGACCCACTACGCCCGAAATAAACTCTTCGATAATCATTTTGTTATAATGGTTTTTAATTGTTTTCGCGCGACAAATTTACGCAAAATTCGCGAACAACGGTAATATTTTGTGCGATAAGCGAAAATAATTCACAATAAAGCCGCACTCACGTGGGTGCGGCCTTGTAAATTCATAATTCAGGATTCAAAATTCAAGATTAATTTGCGCTTACTCTTCGAGGGGCTTAATCGACTTTTCTTTGAGTTTTCCACGCACCCAACGAGCCGAGTATTTACGTCCGTCGAGGTCTTGAATCACGCCTTTGCCGTGGGGGATACCATTCTCAAAATTCACGGTGTACATAATGCCTTCGGGTGTTTGGAATGTGCCATTGCCATTTGGCAGGTCGCGCTCCCACGAGCCACAATACTTGCTACCGTCGGGATAGACCATTGTACCAACGCCATCACGATGGCTATACTTCCATTGACCGTGATATTTGCCTTTATCGGAATAAGTCATTGTTCCCGTACCGTGAAGTGTTGTGCGGTAAGTTTCACCAACGTATGATGATCCGTCAGACCAACGAAGGGTGGCTGTGCCGGTTGTTCCGTCGACAACTTCCTCAATGGGTTTTATATATTCAACGGGGTCAAGAGAGATTTTGCCATCTTTTTTATGGTTTTTGCGCAGATTTGGTCTGCCCCAATCGTACGGAGTGAGTGCTCCACCATATTTCCCCGCCGACCAAATGCTCGCGAGAGTGCTCTCCCTTGAATTGATGCGTTCTCCATAATAACCAGGTGTGCCATATTGTTGCGCAGAACTCACGTTCGGCAAGCAGAAAATAGCCACGATAAGTAAATACTTCTTCATAATTGTGAGTTTTTTTGTGCTGAAAATCACGTTTTTGCAAGAAAGCAAAATTTACCGACAAATCCAAATTTTTCGCACTAAAAATGCAAAACAAGGCGATTTTTGCTAAAATCGCCACACTCTCGGTGGCTCGTGCGACAAAAGTCGCACGCCCCCCCAGCCACCGAGAGTGCGCCTACTCACAAACAAAAAGCCGCACCCGAAAGTGCGGCTTGATTGTAAATCCCCAATTCTAAATTGTGAATTGTGAATTGTGAATTGTGAATTGTGAATTGTGAATTGTGAATTGTGAAT